>JAGTAM010000540.1 GCA_023422485.1 Pseudomonadota bacterium
AGGTGGGGGCGACGCGGGGGCGGGGCGAGAAAGCCGGTCCCATCCCTCCCCTTTATCGTTCGAGGCCGCTGCGCGGTATTTCGAAAAGAACTGACGCCGTCGAACCGCCGCTCAGAACAGCGAGCCCTGCCGCGCGGCGGGCTCGGGCGCCGTCTCCTTGGGCTTGGGAGCCGGCTCGGCCGCGATCCGGCGCGACGCACGCTTCGCGCGCGGCGGCGAGGGCGGGGCATCGGCCAGGGGAGCGGCCGGAGCGTCCTCGGGTCGCGCGAAAACCGCCCCGTCGGCGAACTGGAGCTGAAGCCGGTCGGCCGTGGCGGCGGCCTCGCGCGAGCGCACCGGCAGGCCGTCGGCGTCGCGCACCAGCGCGTAGCCGCGGGCGAGCACCGCCTTGTAGCTGAGCGCCCCGAGCAGGCCGGACTGCGCCTCGAGCCGGTCGCGGCGGCGCTCGATGATGCGGGACATGGCGGTGCGCGGGCGATGATCGATCCCGGCGAGCCGCGCCCGCGCCTCGGCCAAGGCGATCGCCGGCGAGCGCCGGGTCAGACGGTCGGCGAGGCAGTTCAGGCGTTCGCGGGAATCGCGGGCATTGGCGGCGAGCGCCGGCCGTAGGCGCGCGTCGGCGAGGTCGAGGCGCTGGCGCTTGGCGGCGAGAAACGCGTCGGCGCCGGGGATCGCCCGCACCAGGGCGCGGAAATCCGCCCGCTCGCGATCGATCCGTCGCAGCATCGTGCCGGCCTGCCGGGCGCCGAGGTCGTGGATCTGGGCCAAAAGTTCGGCCCGCACCGGCACCGCCATCTCGGCCGCGCCCGTGGGCGTCGGCGCGCGGCGGTCGGAGGCGAAGTCGATCAGCGTCGTGTCGGTCTCGTGGCCGACCGCCGAGATCAGGGGGATGCCGGACTCGGCGGCGGCGCGCACCACCGCCTCCTCGTTGAAGGCCCAGAGATCCTCGATCGAGCCGCCGCCGCGGGCGACGATCAGGACGTCCGGCCGCGGGATCGGGCCGTCGGGGGCAAGCGCGTTGAAGCCCCGGATCGCCGCGGCGATCTCGTCCGAAGCGCCTTCTCCCTGCACCCGCACGGGCCAGACCAGCACGGGGCGGGGAAAACGGTCCTCCAAGCGGTGGAGGATGTCGCGGATCACCGCGCCGGTCGGCGAGGTGACGACGCCGATCACCCGCGGCAGGAACGGGATCGGCCGCTTCCGGTCCGCCTCGAACAGACCCTCCGCCGCGAGCTGGCGCTTGCGTTCCTCCAGCAGCGCCATCCAGGCGCCGATGCCGGCGGGCTCCATCGAGTCGATGACGATCTGGTACGAGGATTTCCCGGCAAACGTCGTGATCTTGCCGGTGGCGACGACCTCGAGCCCCTCCTTGGGCTTCTGGCGCAGGCGCCCGAGCACGCCTTTCCACACCACCGCGTCGATCTTCGCGGTGCCGTCCTTGAGGGAGAAATAGGCGTGGCCCGAGCCGTGCGGCCCGCGATAGCCCGAGATCTCGCCGCGCAGGCGCACATGCCCGAAGGCATCTTCAAGAGTGCGCTTGAGGGCGGCGGCGAGGTCGCCGACCGACCATTCGGGGGCGTTGGCCTGGAGCAGCGCCGAGGGCGCCGGCTCCCCCGGCGGTGGCACGGCGGCAGAGGTCGCAGGACGTGGCGGGGGCACGAGCGGCATGGGGCCGGACGCTACGGGAACCGGCCGGCCGAGGTAAAGGCCGCCGAGCGGATCGGCTGGGGAAGGGTGTGCGGGTGTGGCGCCAGGGACGCTGCCGCTCGTCTCCGGCAAAAGCGCTCGGGAAGGGCCCGAGGTTCAGATCAGGCGCGAAAGGATCAGCGCTGCCGTGACGGCCGGCGCGGCCGCGGCCGCCATGGCCCAGGGCCAGACCGGCGCCAGTCGCGAGCGGCGGTTGTCGTTGGCGGCCCGCGGCGCCGAGCGGCGCTGGACCACATAGTCCGACAGCCGAACGATCGGGCGCTCGCGGGGCGGGCGGGAGGGGGAGGCGATCGAGTGGCGACAGATCGGCATGGCCCTCATCAACAGGTGAGCCCGTCGAAGCGTTCCGTCCGGCTCGCGGGATAAGAGTGCCTCACAAAACGCCCGGTCACCGGCCGTTCTCCCGCCGGAGCGGACAGCGCGGCGGGCGTTTCGTAACGGACACGCGGACGATCTCGGATGAAGTCGGACGGAAGGCTGCACCGGCCCGCTCACCACAGCGAGAACTCGGTGGCGAAATCCGTCGTCCGCAGCGGGCATTTCGGCGCGGGGCAGGGCTCGGCCGGCACGGTCGCGAGCACCCCGTCCGCTCCGGTCTCGAAGCGCAGGCGCACCGGCGGGTCGTCCTCCTTGGCGTAGGCGAGCCGCACCTCGAAGCGCACGGCGTCGAAGGCCTTGCGGTCGGCGTAGACGATGACGTCGCGAGAGACGGATTCGCCCGGGTTGAGTTCCGAGGGTTCGCTCGGGAGCGTGGTCGCTCCGGAGAACAGCACGCCCTGGCGCAGGATCGGCGGGCCGCTCTCGCGCTCGTAGTCGCGGGCGGACTCGACGCTCGCCGAGCCGGAGAGCGCGGCGCGGAAGGCGGCCTCGCGCGCGGTCGTCTCCGCCGCCTCGCGATCCGGCTCGGAGAAGCGGGTGCGCAGGCCGATCACGGTGTAGGTGAGCCCGAGCACGCGCACGCCCGCCTGGCCGACATTGGTGCGGGTCACGGTTGAGCGGATCGCCACCCGGTCGCCGCGCTCGCCGACCCGGACGAGGTCGGTCTTCACCGAGACCGAGGGCGGGGCGAGCCCCGGCTTGATCCGCGCCTCGTAGACGAAGGTGTAGACGCCCCAGGCCCCTGCCCCGAGGATCGCCAGCGTCTGCACGAGGGTGCTGATGCCCGTGAGGCCGAGCCGGCGCCGTCTCCGGCCCGGTCGTTGAGGATTGTCGCGATGCGGGTCTGGCGGCGCCATGCGGCGGGTTCTCCCTCGCGTTGCCGGATGTGTGGCCGGGGCAAACGCGAAACGCCCTTTCCCCGGCCCGAAATTTTTTGGATAGGGTTCGTCATGACCGAGCCCTTCTCCATCCTGCTCATCGGCTCCGGCGGGCGCGAGCACGCGCTGGCCTGGGCCATCGCGAAATCGCCGCTCTGCGCGAAGCTGTTCGTCGCGCCGGGCAATCCCGGCACCGCCCGGCACGGCGAGAACCGGCCGGATCTCGCGGTCTCCGATCACGCGGCGGTGGTCGCCTTCTGCCGGGCGGAAAAGGTCGGTCTGGTGGTGGTGGGGCCGGAGGCGCCGCTGGTCGCCGGGCTCGTCGACGACCTCCAGGCCGCCGTCATCCCCGCCTTCGGGCCGACCAAGGCCGCCGCGCAGCTCGAAGGCTCGAAGGGCTTCACAAAGGATCTGTGCGCCGAGCACGACATCCCGACCGCAGCCTTCGCCCGCTTCACGGAACTGGAGCCGGCGCTGGCCTATCTGCGCGCGCGCGGTGCGCCGATCGTGGTCAAGGCCGACGGGCTCGCCGCCGGCAAGGGTGTGACCGTGGCCGAGACCTTGCCCGAGGCCGAGGCCGCCGTGCGGGCGATCCTCGACGGCAGCGACGGAGGCGCTCTCGTGATCGAGGAGTGCCTGTTCGGTGAGGAGGCGAGCTTCTTCGCGCTCTGCGACGGGACCCGCGCGGTTCCGATCGGGACGGCGCAGGACCACAAGCGGGTCCATGACGGCGACCGCGGCCCCAATACCGGAGGCATGGGCGCCTATTCCCCCGCCTCCATCGTCACGCCGGAGATCGCCGAGACGGTGATGACCCGGATCATCGCACCGACGCTGGCCGGCATGGCCGCCCGCGGCACGCCGTTCTCCGGCATCCTCTATGCCGGGCTGATGCTGACGGCGGAGGGCCCCAAGCTCATCGAGTACAACACCCGCTTCGGCGACCCGGAGGCGCAGGTGCTGATGCCGCGCCTGTCGGGTGATCTCGTGCCGGCCCTGCTGGCGGCGGCCAAGGGCGATCTCTCCGGCGTCTCGATCGGCTTCGATGCCTCCCGCGCCGCTCTCACCG
>JAGTAM010000551.1 GCA_023422485.1 Pseudomonadota bacterium
CGACCGGAGGGCCTCCTGCCGCCCGAGCCGCAGGTCACGCCGCTGCCGCCGGAGCGCCCGGCCGAACTCGCCACCGGCGCGGGCAAGGAGGCTGGAAAGGAGACCGACAAGGAGACCGAAAAGAAAACGGACGAGCCGCAACCCGATACGCCCTCGAAGGCGAAGGAGCCTCCGAAGGACGGGGCTGTCGCGCTCCCCGCGCCGCCGCTTCCGCCGGAGCGGCCGCCGGAACTGTCGGGCGAGCAGGCGCTGGCCCTCACGGTGTCGGCGCCCGAGGACACCGCCTGCCTGCGCCGGCTGGAGCGGCTCGGCGCCCGCTTCGAGGCCATGGCGCCGCTGGGTAACGGCCAGTGCAGCGCGCCGCGCCCGTTGAACGTCACCGCGCTGGCCGAGGGCGTCACGCTGGAGCCGGCCGCGTCCCTGACCTGCCGGGCGGCGGAGGCGCTGGCGCGCTGGACGACGGAGGTGCAGGTCGCCGCGCAGAAGCATTTCGGCGATCAACTGAAGAGCCTCGCCCTCGGCGGAACCTTTGTCTGTCGCGGGCAGAACCACGACACCGACGCCAAGCTCAGCGAGCACAGCTTCGCCAACGCCATCGACGTCATGGGCTACGGTTTCGCCAAACGCCCGAGCCTCAAGGTGACGGCGGCGACGGAGGGCACGCCCGAGGCGGCATTCCTGGCCTCGGTGCGGACGAGCGCCTGCGGCTTCTTCCGCACGGTGCTCGGGCCGGGCAGCGATGCGGCGCACGGCAACCACCTGCATCTCGACCTGCGCGAGCGCAACGCCGGCCACCGACTCTGCCAGTAGGCGGCGCCCGCGAACGAATTCTCGAATAAGCGCCATTCGCCGCGGGAACGCCGAGGCTTAGCTATCGCTTCCTTCCCGTCATGATTTGAGGAGCGCGGGCAGGCGATGGGACGGGCGTGGATGCGGGGAGCGCTGGCGGCGCTCGGCATGTGGTCGGCAGCCGCACAGGGCGCCGGGACCGAGGCACCGGACCTGACTCGTGACGCCATCGAGAACGCCACGTTCCGGGAGCCGCAGGATGGGGCCAAGCCGGACAAGGCCTCCAAATCGGCGAGGAAGTCGAAGAAGGACGCGGAGAAGAAGCCCGACCCGCTTCTGGTGAAGGTGCAGGTGCTTCTCGACCGGGCCCGCTTCTCGCCCGGCGCCATCGATGGACGCGACGGTGAGAACCTGAGGGGGGCGATCAAGGCTTTCGCCGCGGCGCAGGGGTTGCCCGAAGGCGACCGGCTCACCCGCGAGGTGTTCGACCGGCTCCAGGCGACAGGCAAGGACCCGGTCGTGACGCAGTACACGATCACGGAGGAGGATGTGAAAGGCCCCTTCGTCGAGCAAATGCCGCCGAAGATGCAGGATCAGGCCGAGGTCGGGCCGATGCGCTACACCAACACCCGCGAGATGCTGGCCGAGCGCTTCCATATGCAGCGTGACCTGCTCTCCGCCCTCAACCCGAACGTGCCCCTCGACAAGGCCGGCGGCACCCTGATCGTCGCGGCGGTGCCGCCGCTCGGGGAGGGCAAGGTCGAGGGGGCGCCGGTGGCGCCCAAGGTCACCCGCATCGAGGTCGACAAGCGCACCAAGCGGGTGCGCGCCTTCGGGGAGGACGGGAAGCTGACGGCGGACTACCCCGCCTCCATCGGCAGTTCGGAGAAGCCGGCGCCGGACGGGTCGGCGAAGGTGAAGGCCGTCGCCTTCGATCCCTGGTACACCTACAATCCGAAATACCGCTTTGAGGGCGTGACGGCCAAGAAGAAGTTCTCGATCCATCCGGGCCCGAACAATCCCGTCGGCGTCGTCTGGATCGACCTCTCCATCCCTTCCTACGGCATCCACGGCACGCCGGATCCGGAGAAGGTCGGCAAGACCGAGTCGCACGGCTGCATCCGCCTGACAAACTGGGACGCGCGCGACCTCGCGAGCCACACGCAGAAGGGCGCCAAGGTCGAATTCCTGGACAAGTAGGTTTGCTCAAGCGGCCTTTTGGTGTCGGTCCGGTTGGATCCATCCTCCGATCGCGAGAAGTAGCCCGTCGCCGAGGAAGGCCAGAGCTGCCGTTGCCAGAGCGCCCTGAAGCATCGCCGCGAAGTTCTGGTTCTGGAGCCCGGCGACGATCGGCGTGCCGAGGGTCGAGGCCCCGGCGAGCGCGCCGACCGCGGTGACGGAGACCGCGAGGATCAGGGCCGTGCGCAGGGTCTCCACCAGACCTGTCGCGGCGAGCGGCAACTCGACATAGGCGAGGACCTGTGCCGGCGTGAGGCCGATCGCCCGCGCCGATTCCCGCGCCTCGCCGGACACGGACTCGAGAGCGCCGACCGTGCCCCGCAGGGTCGGCATGATCCCGTAGGCGGTGAGAGCCAGCAGGGTGGGCGGTCCGCCGAAGCCGAGAACCGGCAGGGCCAGAGCCACCACGACGACCGGCGGTACCGCCTGGACGAAGGCGGCGAGCGTGTCGATGCTCCCGCGGAAGGCTGCGAACCGCGCCCGCGTGGCGATCAGGCCGAGCCCGACGCCGAGAACGGTGACGATGGCCAGTCCGGTTGCGGCGAGCAGGAGGTGGTTCAGGGCCAGCTCCGCCAAGCGCCCGATCGCAAGCGGTCGGTTCGCTCCTCCGACGCCGACGAGGGCGGTCATGCCCGGATGGCTTGCGGCGGCGAGCGCGAGGCCGAGAACGAGCGGCCCGAGGCCCGGTGAGACGTGTCTCATCGCGGCCAATGACGGCGCAGGACCGTCTCCAGGCCGCCAAGGGCCGCCTCCGTGGCGAGCGAGAGCGCGATAATGGGCAGAGCGCCTAGCAGGATCAGATCCGGCGCGAACTGGGCCATGCCGTCGAACACGAGGGTGCCGAGGCCGCCCGCTCCGACCAGGGCGCCGAGCGTGGCGAGACCGAGCGCCTGGACCGCAGCGACTCGCAGCCCGCCGACGAGGAGCGGGGCACCGAGCGGCAGGCGGATGGTCGCCAGGATCTGGCGGCGGGTGAGACCGAGGGCATCGGCCGCGGCGAGATGAGCCGGGCTCGCGGCGCGGCGCGCCGCCTGTTGGCCACGCCAGAGCGGCAGCAGCAGGTAGGCGGCGATGCCGATCAGGGCGGGGAGGCCGCCCAGCGCCGAGAGGCCGTAATTGCGCAAGGCTGGCACGGCCGCGAGCAGCGCCGAGAGGGCGGCGACCAGACCGCCGAGCAGGGCGACCGCCGGCACGACCTGTATGCCGCTGACGGCGAGTTCGACCGTGCCGCGCCCGCGCCGCCAGAGCGCGAGCCCGACGGTGAGGCCGGCCGCGAGCCCCAGCGCGCCGAGGGTGAGGACGAGGTGATCGCGCAGGGCCACGCCCAGCGTATCGGATCGCGCGCGCAGCTCGACGGCGAGCGAAAGCGCATCGAGGCGGCCTGTCATCCAGAGGCAGGCCAGCAATCCTGCCGCGGCGGCGGACGCCGTGATGCCCCCGCCAGGAAGCCGCGCGCGCCGTGCGGCGAGGGTGAGCGCTGCGACCAGGCCGACCATTCCGGTCCAGGCCCCGGAGCCGAGCCGTGCCCGCGTCGCGAGCGACTTGCCGGCGGTCAGCTCGGCGG
>JAGTAM010000554.1 GCA_023422485.1 Pseudomonadota bacterium
ACCTGGACCGCCGTATCGCTCCTGCTCGGGATCGCGTTCCTGGGCAGCACCTGCCTGCGCCTTGCCTCGGTGCTGGAGCGGGTTCCGGTCTCGCCGCCGCGGTCGCCGCCGCCGATCGCCGACCGCGCCCTCCCGGTCTATACAATCCTGGTGGCGCTCTATCGCGAGGCCCGGGTCCTCCCCCACCTGCTGGCGGCCCTCGAGGCGATCGACTATCCGGCCGCCAAGCTCGACGCCAAGCTGATCATCGAGGCGGACGATCGCGAGACCGCTTCCGCGCTCGCCGGCGTCCGACTGCCCGGGTTCGTCGAAGTGATCACCGCGCCGCCGGGCGAGCCCAGGACGAAGCCGCGCGCCCTGAACGTGGCGCTGCCTCTCGCGCGCGGCGAGTTCGTGACGGTCTACGATGCGGAGGACGTACCGGATCCGGACCAGCTTCGGCTTGCGGTCTCCGTGTTCGAGCGGTCCGCTCCCGAGGTGGCCTGCCTCCAGGCCCGGCTCGTGATCGACAACACGCGCGACAGCTGGCTGACCCGCATGTTCACGATCGAATATGCGGCGCTGTTCGACGTCCTGAACCCGGCCCTGGCGCGCTTCGATCTTCCGGTGCTTCTCGGCGGCACCTCCAACCATTTCCGCCGCCCCGTCCTGCAGGCGCTGGGCGGCTGGGATGCCTGGAACGTCACGGAGGATGCCGACCTCGGGATCCGGCTCGCCGCGGCCGGCTATCGGGTGGCGGATCTTCCGTCCGCGACGCGCGAGGAGGCGCCCGCCCATCTCGGAGCGTGGCTGCGTCAGCGAACGCGCTGGATGAAGGGGCTCCTCCAGGTCTCCGTGACGCATTCCCGGAGCCCGGCCGCTTTGTTCCGCGAGCTTGGAACGGCCCGGGCGCTCGGCGCCCTCGCGCTCACATTCGGGTCCGTCGCATCCGCGGCCGGCGTTCCCTTCCTGATGGTCCTGGCCCTCGATGCCGTGCTCACGGGCCGCCTGTTCCAGCCGCAAAGCCTGCTCGACATCGCGGCCGCGGCGGTCGGCTCGACGCTGTTCGCCGCCGGCCTCCTCGCCCTCACGCTGCCGCCGGTCGAGGCGCTGCGGCGGCGCCGCTGGCCCGGGCTCCTCGCCCATGTGGCCCTGATGCCGGCCTATTACTGCCTCGTCAGCATCGCGGCCTGGCGCGGCCTGCTCGAATTCGTGCTGCAGCCCCAGAGGTGGAACAAGACCGAGCACGGCCTGTCGAGGACGACCGGCGGCGCCGGCCTCAGCGGCTGATCAGCGCGACCCCGCCCGCGAGAAGCAGCACGCCCCCGATGCGGCGGAGGTCGATCTCGTGGCGGGGCACGCCGAAGAGGCCGAAATGGTCGATCACGATCGAGGCGAGCATCTGGCCGGCGAGGATCAGCGCCAGGGTCGTCGCCGCGCCCAGCCTCGGCAGGATCGCGACCGCGATGGCGATGTAGATCACGCCGAAGACGCCGCCCGCCCAGGACAGGTAGGAGCTTCCGCCGATCTGCGCCGCGCTGGGCCAGGCCTGGCGGGTGACGGCGAGGAGAAGCGCCATCGTGAGCAGCCCGCCCAGATAGGAGACGAAGACCGCCCACAGGGCCGAGTTGAGGGCACCGCGCAGATCCGCGACGAGCGCCTGCTGGACGATGATGCTGGCGCCGGCCCCGAGGCCGAGCGCCGCGAGCACCGCGAACTGCAAGGAGTGCATGCCCCGCCACCCTCCGAAGACCTTGCTCGATGGCCGGCGGGGGAGCGCCCCCCGCTTCGGGAGGTCGCTGGATCAGACGACGCGGGTTCTGAGGGTGCCGACGCCTTCGACGCCGCCTTCGAGCACGTCGCCGCGCTTCACGGCGGCGACGCCGGCGGGCGTGCCCGTCATGATCAGGTCCCCTGCCCGCAGGGTGAACAGCGTCGACAGGTAGGCGATCATCTCCGGGATGGACCAGATCAGGTCGGCAAGGTCGCCCTGCTGCCGGGTCTGCCCGTTCACGTCGAGCCAGATGCGGCCGCTGGAGGGATGCCCGATCTGCGCGGCGCGCTTCAGGTTCGAGCAGGGCGCGGAATGCTCGAAGCCTTTTCCGGTATCCCAGGGGCGGCCCATCTTCTTGGCCTCGCCCTGGAGATCGCGCCGCGTCATGTCGAGGCCGACGCCATAGCCGAACACGTGGCTCAGGGCGTCCGCTTCCGCAATGTTGTCGCCGCCCGAGCCGAGAGCCGCCACGAGCTCGATCTCGTGATGCACGTCCTGGCTCTGCCCCGGATACGGGAAGTCGCCCCCGTCGATGACCAGCGTGTCCGCCGGCTTGGAGAAGAAGAAGGGCGGCTCGCGGTTGGGGTCGTGGCCCATCTCGCGCGCATGCTCGGCGTAGTTCCGGCCGACGCAATAGATCCGGTGCACGGGGAAACGTGCCGCCTCGCCCTCGATCCCGAGGCTGATCACCGGCGGCGGCTCGAAAACATACGTCATGAAATGGGCGCCTTGCTGCAGGACGGGACGTCCATAGCCCTGGCCGGCGAACTTGGCCATCGGCTGGCGCCGTGTACCGGGGTTGTCGAAACCGGCAAGTCGGATTATGTAGCGCGCCTTGCGGCGGCGCTCAGGCGTCGGCGCTTTCCGACATTTCTGGACCCTGCACCCCGAGTCGACCACGGCTCGACCCGGAGACAAGCGCCATGAAGATCCGCTGCTCGCTGAAATCCGTCCGCGGCCGCCATCGCGACAACCAGATGGTTCGCCGCAAGGGCCGCATCTACATCATCAACAAGACCCAGAAGCGCTACAAGGCTCGCCAGGGCTGAGAACGCTTGTCTCCGCCGATGTGCGCCAGCGCACATC
>JAGTAM010000226.1 GCA_023422485.1 Pseudomonadota bacterium
CTGACATAGGCGAGCGTCACCCGGGCGATGCGCAAGGCCGTCGCGAGATCGCGACCTTCGCGCTGCGCCTGCTCGATCACGGCGGCGACGTCCGCCATCACCTGGGCGTTTCCCTCGTATCCCCGCATCGTCTCAGGGTCATCGATGTCCCGGCCGCGACCTGTGCGGCACCGCGTTCCCTAACATTTCCCGTTCTGTGATGGAACGCTTGGGGGCCCGGCCCCTGTGCACCCGTCCTCTGCGCCGCCATAGTTCCGGCTCAACGAGACGGAGCACGGGCCCATGGGTGAGGAGCAGGCAGCCGGCCACGCGGTGTTCGACGTGGCCGAGAGCGTGCGTCGTCTGCCCGAGACGGCGACGACGATGGTCGCCGATCACCGGTTCACCGACGACGAGACGGCCAGCGCTCGCGTCTTCCGGGTCTACCGTCCGACGCCGCCGCACTATCACACCACCTGCGACGAGTATCTCTACGCGCTGTCCGGCCGCTGCCGGATGCAGTTCGGCGATGCGCCGCCGGTCGAGGTCGGGCCGGGCACGCTGGTGTTCTTCAAGCGCGGCGTGGTGCATTCGGTGCCCGAAATCCTGGAGGAGCCGATGGTCTTCCTCTCCGTCGATACCCCCCGCCGCGAGCCGCGCGACATCCGGTTCGTCGAAGCCGGCACCGGCACGCCGGACAGCTTCATGCGGCAGACCGATTAGAGAATCGTCCCGAAAGGGCTGCCCCAGGCAGCCATTTTCAGAGACGATGCGCGAGGCTCACAGCACATCGCTACCGGCCGCGGCGGCGGGCCGCGCCGACTCCGCAGCCTCGGCGGCGCTCTGGAACAGGCGCTCGCTCGTCAGCTTCAGGAAGTAGAAGCCGAATTCCGGGTTTTGGTAATAGAGCTGCTTGACCTCGGAATAGGACTGGCAGCGCGCGGTCCCGGCTTCCACGCAGGCGAGCGAACCGGTGCGGCGGTTGCCTGGCGAGAGCATGCCGAGTTCGCCGACGATCTGGCCCGGCCGGATGTCGAGGCCGTGCTCGGCGATGCGGAAGCGTCCGCTCTCGATCAGGTACATTTCCTTGGCCTCATCGCCCTTGAGGAACAGCACTTCGCCGGCCCGGAAGCGCCGCAGGGTGCCGAAGGGTTTCAGCCAGTCGAGAGAGAGGTCGCCGGAGGCCGCCCGCTCGGTCTCGCGCACGAGGCGGACCATTTCGTAGAGGCGCCAAGCGTTGAACGGGATCTGGATCGCCTCCGTCAGCATCAGCGGCACGCTGCCGATCAGGAAGCCGTAGGTGATGACGGCGCAACTCGCGCAGAGCGCGACGATGCGCAGCGGGATCATTGTCCCCATCGCCGAGGAAGCGACGGTCAGTGCCGTTCCGAGATAACCGATCCCCTCGACCCAGTTCATCGTGATGCCCCCACTCTCGGCCGGCCCCTGGTCCGGCGGGCGCTTGTGCGCGCCTGTCGCACCGGCGGTTCGCGCATCCGGGCGGGGGATGCAAGGGGAGCCGAGAGAGGACCGGCGCGGGCGCGCTCAGGCGCTCGCGCGAAGATCCGGCGGGGACGCCGCGTCGGCGAGGGTGCCGGCGACGCGGTCGGCGGAGCGGAGCCCTTCCTCGTAGGCGCCGCCCGCGGTGCCCCACTGCGCGCGGGAATTGGCTTCACCTGCAAACCAGATCCGGTCGCCGACCGATTCCTGAAGCGTTGTCCGGGCCGCTGCGTGGCCGGGGGGGACCACGGCCCAGGAACCCCGCGACCAGGGATCGTGCCGCCATGCGGTGACCGCCGGGATCGCGAGGTCAGCGAGAGCGCCACGGCCGAAATGTTCGGCCAGCACCGCGCGGGCAAGGCGGCGCGCCCCGTCCGGACCGGTCCTGGCGGCATCGAGGGCGCGGGTGGAGGCGGCGTCGAGCTCGAAATAGTGGAAGGGCGCGCCGTCGATCCGGGTCAGCATTCCCGGCGGCTTGGAATGTCCGCCGACCATGCTGGCAAGCCGGTCGCGGCCGCGGAACGGGGCGGAGGGCCAGTGCAGCACGACGTGCTCGTAGATGCCTGAGAGGAATCCGTCGATGGCGTCGCGGGCGCGGTCGGGCAGGGGCGGATCGAAGCGGAAGGCCTCTTGGAGCACGGGGACCGGCACGGTGACGATGGCGGCCCGCGCCGCGATTCCGCCGCCATCGGCGAGATGCGCCCGCACACCCCGCCCAGACCAGTCGAGGCCGGTGACGGGACAGCCGAGGCGGATCGGGAGCCCGAGGGCGAGCCGGGCCAGATAGGCGCCGTAGCCGCCCGCGACAAAGAAGTTATCGCCGTATTCCAGGCTCGGCCAATCGTGCAGCGACACCTCGTCGAGCGGCCGGCCCGAGACCAGGGCATGAACGAGGGCGATGCGCGCGCCCCAGGGGCCGAGATGGCGCGGCAAGGCGCAGGAAGCCGGCCCATCCTCGCTGCGGGCGGCCGCCTGCGTGATCGCCCGGTCGGCGACGTCGAAGGCATGGGAGAAGGCAGCTTCCTCGGCTGGCCGTCCCGGACGGCGCCCGATCCAAAGATGTTCGTGCTGCGCGGCGCGCCGCAGCGGCTCGCCGCGCGCCTTGCCCAAAGCGACGAGGGGATTGATCGGCCCGGCATGCAGCCAGTGTGCGCCGAGATCGACGGCGTGGCCGCGCAGCCGGGTCGTCATCGCCCGCCCGCCGACCCGGTGGCGTGCCTCGAGAACCGTGACGGAGAGCCCGTGCTCGATCAGCCGACGGGCGGACGCGATGCCGGCCGCACCCGCGCCGATCACGATGACGTCGGGGGATGTCGGCAGCGGCGCGAAGCGCGGCGCGACGGTCGGGCGGAAGCGGGCGTGCTCGGGGAGGAAGAGCATGGTCTCGATGGGGATCCGGGCGGGCGGCGGCCCTCATGTCGTCCGCCGGATCGGCCGCGGCAAGCGCCGCTGCCCGCGTGACAGCTCAACGCGCCGCTGCGGTCCCGTTCGGATCGAGCACCTCCACCGTGCCGGACCGGTCGCCGCCGGGCCGCGGGCTTCCGGTCAGGGTGTAGATGCGGCCCTTGTAGGTCACGGCGCCGAAACCGTGGCGGGCGGTGGGAAGCCGGGCCAGAGCGCGCCACAGATTGGCCGGCAGGTCGAAGGCTTCGACCTCGTCGTAGGTTCGTCGGTTCGATTCGCCGCCGATGACGAAAACCTCGCGGCCGAGCACGGCGGAGGCGACGCCGCTGCGGGCGGTCGGCAGGGGCGCCGCCTCGCTCCAGGCGTCGCGCGCCGGATCGTAGACCTGATTGGCCGTGAGGTTCTTGCCCGAATCGCCGTCGATCCGGCCGCCGCTGGCGACGATGCGGCCCTCCAGCGCCTGCACCGCGAGGTGGTCGCGGGGGGTCGGCAGGTCGGCCGCCTTGCTCCAGCGATCGCTGGCCGGATCGTAGATTTCGTGGCTGCGCACGTTGCCGCGCCCCGAGCCGCTGCCGCCGACCACGTGGATCTTGTCCCCGAGCGAGGCCGCCCCGCCCGCCGCCCGCGGGGTCGGCATCGGCGCACGGGGTTCCCAGGCG
>JAGTAM010000559.1 GCA_023422485.1 Pseudomonadota bacterium
CTGTGCGGCACCGTCCGGCCCGGCCACTTCTCCGGCGTGGCCACCGTGGTGACCAAGCTCATCAACCAAGTGCGGCCCGACATCGCCCTGTTCGGCGAGAAGGACTTCCAGCAATTGCAGGTGATCCGCTCGGTCGTGCGCGACCTCGATCTGGCGGTCACCATCGAAGGCGTGCCGACCCTGCGCGAGGCGGACGGCCTCGCCCTCTCCTCCCGTAACCGCTACCTCGCCCCGCGCGAGCGCGCGATCGCGCCGCGCCTGCACGCGGTGCTCGCCGAGATGGCCGAGCGCCTCGCCCGCGGTGCCGAGGCCGCTCCGCTGATCGCCGAGAGCATCGCGTCGCTGGAGGCGGTGGGCTTCGGTCCGGTGCAGTATCTGGAAGTCCGCGACGCGCAGACGCTCGCCCCGGTCGCTCGGGCCGAACGCGAGGCGCGGGTGCTGGTGGCGGCCTATCTCGGCGCCACGCGGCTCATCGACAACGTGGCGGTGGTGCCGGCCTGAAGCGGAGGCCGCGTATCGGAACGGATCCGGCCCCGACACGCCCGCGCGGCGCCTGAGTGAAAGCCGAATGCCGCGCCCTCGAACGCCTTTTTGCAGGTATCTCTTGGTGAGATCCGACCTCGAGGAAGGCTCGGGAGGATCCGAGCCGTCCGCGACGGAGATCAGGCCGCCCGCAGCGGTCCCGTGCGCTCGTGGAAGTCCGGGCCGTTGCCCGTCTTGGCCACGAAGCCCGCGCGGATCACGAAATCCCCGAAATGCTCGCCGGGCTGGCGATCCCGAGCGTAGGCCGCGAACAGCGGCTCCAGCGTGTCCTTGATCTCGCTGGCGAGCACGTCCTCGCGGTAGAGCTTGCTCAGACGGGAGCCGTCGAAGGCCGCGCCGAGATAGAGATGGTAGCGCTCGGGGCCGCGGCCGACGAGGCCGATCTCCGAGATGAACGGCCGGGCGCAGCCGTTGGGGCAGCCGGTCGAACGGATCGTGATCGGCTCGTCCTGCAGCCCGTGGCGGGCGAGGCTCTCCTCCAGCTCGGTCAGCAGGTCGGGCAGGTAGCGCTCGCTCTCGGCCAGCGCCAGCCCGCAGGTCGGCAGCGCGACGCAGGCCAGCGAATTGCGGCGCAGGGCCGAGGCGCCGCGGGTCAGGCCGTACTCGTCGACCAGCGCGTCGATCTCGGCCTTCTTGGCCGCCGGCACGTTGGCGATGATGACGTTCTGGTTGCCGGTGAGGCGGAAATCGCCCTCGTGCACCTCGGCGATGCGGCGCAGGCCCGAGAGGAATTGCGGGCCCCCGTCGATGTCCTTGATCCGGCCCGACGGAACGTAGAGCGTCAGGTGGTGGCGCCCGTCCTCGCCCTCGCCCCAGCCGTAGCGGTCGCCGTTGTTGTCGAAGGTGAAGGGCTTGGGCTCCGCCAGCGGCTTGCCGATGCGCTTGCCCACCTCGTTCCGAAACGCGTCGAGGCCGAAGCGCTCGATCGTGTATTTGAGCCGGGCGTTCTTGCGGTTCTTGCGGTTGCCCCAGTCGCGCTGGACCGTCATCACGGCTTCCGCCGCCTTCAGCGCATCCTCGGGCTTCACGAATCCGAGGACATCCGCCGTGCGCGGAAAGGTGTCGGTCTCACCGTGGGTCATGCCCATGCCGCCGCCCACCGTGACGTTCCAGCCCGTCACCCGGTTCTTCTTGTCGAGGATGGCGATGAAGCCGAGGTCGTGGGCGAAGATGTCGACCTCGTTCGAGGGCGGCACCGCGACCACGGTCTTGAACTTCCGCGGCAGGTAGGTCTTGCCGTAGATCGGCTCGACCTCGGCCGCATCCTCGCCGCCGACCACGCGCTCGCCGTCGAGCCAGATCTCGCGCCACGCGCCGGTCTTCGGCAGCAGCGTGTCGGAGATGTCCTTGGCGAGTTGCAGGGCGGCCTTGTGGGCGCCGGCCTGGGCGGGGTTGGTCGAGGCCATGACGTTGCGGTTGACGTCGCCGCAGGCGGCGATGGTATCGAGCAAGGCCGCGTCGATCGCCGCCATGGTGCGCTTGAGGTTCGACTTGATGACGCCGTGGTACTGGAACGTCTGGCGCGTGGTCGCGCGCAGCGCGCCGCCGGCATAGGTCGTGGCGATGTCGTCGAGGATCAGCCACTGCTTCGGCGTCACGACGCCGCCCGCGATGCGCAGGCGAATCATGAAGCTGTAGGCCTTCTCGAGCTTCTTCTTGGTGCGCTCTGCCCGGATGTCCCGGTCGTCCTGCATGTACATGCCGTGGAACTTGACGAGCTGGCCGTCGTCCTCGGAAATCGCGCCGGTGGCGTGCTTCAGGAGGCCGTCGGCGAGGCCGCCGCGAAGATAGCCGCTGGCGATCTTCAGGTGCTCGTTGTGGGCGAGGCCGGCGGCCTTTGCGGCTTCCGCATCCGTGATCGGGCGCTCGGTCGGCGGCGTCTCGTAGCGGCGCGCGCCGATGCCGGGCGTCTCCACGGCGGGGCCGTCAGGGGTGTCGATCGGGGTGTGGTCGTCCATGGCGGTGATCCGTTTCGCACTCGGCCCTCCCCCTCTCTGCGGGGGAGGACTAGTGATCCTTCAGTAAACGTCCTGCTGGTAGCGCTTGGCCCGCTCCAGCGAGCCGACATGCGCTTCCGCATCCGCGTGGCTCAGACCCTTCACGCTCTCGAAGGCGCGCACCACGGCGGCGGGCACGTCCCGCGCCATGTTCTTCGCGTCGCCGCAAACGTAGAAGTGGGCGCCCCCGTCGAGCCACGCCACCACCTCGGCGGCGTGCTGGTCGATCCGGTCCTGCACGTAGATCTTCTCCGGCTGATCGCGGGAGAAGGCGACGTCGATCTTCGTCAGCGAACCGTCTTCCAGGGCGTCCTGCCATTCGAGCTGGTACAGGAAGTCATGGGTGAAGTGGCGGTCGCCGAAGAACAGCCAGGAGCGGCCGGGCGCTTCCGTCGCGCGGCGCTCCTGCACGAAGGCGCGGAACGGGGCGACGCCGGTGCCGGGGCCGACCATGATGATGTCGGTGGCGCCGTCGGAGGGCAGGCGGAAATGCTTGTTGGGCTTCACCCGCACCCGCAGCTTGGCGCCGTTCTTGATCCGGTCGGCGACATGCACCGAGGCGACGCCGGAGCGGGCGCGCCCGTGAGTCTCGTAGCGCACGGCGGCGATGGTGAGATGCACCTCGTCGCCGACTTCCTTGCGTGAGGACGCGATGGAATAGGCCCGCGGCGGCAGCGGCCGGGTCACGGTGTTGAGGTGTTCGGCGGTCAGCGCGGCGGGGAAGCGCTCGATCAGGTCGATCAGATGGCGCCCCTCGATCCAGGCCTTGACCTCGCCGCTCTCCACGAATTTCTGCGCGTCGGCGTGGCCCGTAGCCTTGGCGAAGCGCTCGACCGTGGTGGCCGAGAGCGTGGTGATGTCACGCTCCGCGAGCAGCGCCTTGCGCAGGCCCTCG
>JAGTAM010000687.1 GCA_023422485.1 Pseudomonadota bacterium
GGCGGTTCGATGGGGCCATCACCGATCAGCCAGGCACTGGGCATCTCCATCTGGAGAACCCAGAGGCGTCCGACTGGAAAGATCCGGCACCGCGGCCGTCCTGAGAGGCCGCCCGCCGCGACCGGCATGAGCGGCGGCATCTGCACCGTCTCAAGAACCGGCCACGGCGGCTGCGGGCGCGCTTCGCGCAACGTCAAGCGATCAGCGGAAAGCATGGCTCACCTGCTCAACGGTATGCCTAAGCTGCTTGCAATGCCGTCGGCTGCGCCGCGCTGTCCACCTTGTGTGCAGCGCACGAGGTGCTCCCAATCGGGATGCGGCGCGGCTTCAAGGCTTCCGGCAGTTCGCGCTTGAGCGCGATCTCTAGGAGACCGTTCTCGAGCGAGGCGCCTGTGACCTCGACATGATCGGCAAGGTCGAACTGGCGCTCGAACGCACGGCCGGCGATGCCGCGATGGAGATAGGCTCTGGGCTCGCTGTCCTTGATCCTACCGCGTACGGTGAGCACATTGCCATCCCGCACGATCTCGATGTCGTCGCGCGTGAAGCCGGCGAGCGCCAAAGTGATGCGATACTGGTCTTCCGCCAGCTTCTCGATGTTGTAGGGCGGGAAGCCGGTGTCGTCGCGCTGCAGGGCATGCGCGAGCAGAGCTGGGAGCTGATCGAAGCCGATGCTCGACCGGTAGAGGGGGGTGAAGTCAAGTGTCGCCATAGCTATCCTCCTTTGCGAAGCGACAACCACGGAGTGTTCCGTCATTTCAGGTACGTCAGGTGCCCAGATGGGCCGCCTACATCCGAGCTAGGAAGCTGTTTTTTGCCGTTCAAGAGGGTGTCAAAAAAAATTGGCAGACCCCTCTTGTGAGTGCCAACTGCGCCACCTAGATCGCCTGCCGAGAGCGGGAGCTCCAGCGAGGCCCGTTCTCCTGATGGACACATGGTTAGGGCACTCACTTGGAGGTCAGACATGAAGTTTCGCCCCCTGCATGACCGTGTTGTGGTTCGCCGCATCGATGCCGAACAGAAGACGGCTGGCGGCATCATTATCCCCGACACGGCCAAGGAAAAACCTCAGCAAGGCGAAGTGGTCGCCGTCGGCTCTGGTGCACGCGATGAGCACGGCAAGCTAACGCCGCTCGACGTAAAACCGGGGGATACGGTGCTGTTCGGCAAATGGTCCGGGACCGAGGTCAAGATCGATGGCGAGGAACTTTTGATCATGAAGGAGAGCGACATCATGGGCGTTCTCGAAAACCGGGGGACGTTCAAAGCCGCCGCCTGACGCTCCCTCATCTGATCCATTTTAACCATTCGGGTTTTCAACGCTCGGCCGCGGGAGTTGCGGGCTGCGTGCGGGGGTGTGCATCGCATACCGCCGGCCCGGCTCACGTTGCCGATCCTCATCCGGAGACATCACAATGTCAGCCAAAGACGTGAAATTTGCGCATGATGCCCGCGAGAAGATGCTCAAGGGCGTCGACATCCTCGCCGATGCCGTGAAAGTGACGCTCGGTCCCAAGGGCCGCAACGTCGTCATCGAGAAAAGTTTCGGCGCACCCCGCACCACCAAGGACGGTGTCTCTGTTGCCAAGGAAATCGAACTCGAAGACAAATTCGAGAACATGGGCGCGCAGATGCTACGCGAAGTCGCCAGCAAGACCAATGATCTCGCTGGCGATGGCACCACCACCGCGACCGTACTGGCCCAGGCTATCGTGCGCGAAGGCGCCCGCTCGGTGGCGGCTGGCTCCAATCCGATGGATCTCAAGCGTGGCATTGACCTCGCGGTCAACGCCGTCGTCACAAGCCTCAAGGAGCGCTCAAAGAAGGTCACCTCCAACGACGAGATCGCCCAGGTCGGCACCATCTCCGCCAATGGTGATGTTGAGATCGGCCGCATGATCGCCGAGGCCATGCAGAAGGTCGGCAACGACGGCGTCATTACCGTCGAGGAAGCTAAGAGCCTGGAAACCGAGCTGGACGTGGTCGAGGGCATGCAGTTCGACCGCGGCTATGTCTCACCGTACTTCGTCACCAATCCCGAGAAGATGACAGTGGAGCTGGAAGATCCCTACCTCCTGATCCACGAGAAGAAGCTCTCCGGTTTGCAGCCGATGCTGCCGCTGCTGGAAGCCGTGGTGCAGACCGGCAAGCCGCTTCTGATCGTCGCCGAGGAAGTCGAGAACGAAGCGCTAGCGACGCTCGTCGTCAACAAGTTGCGCGGTGGCCTGAAGGTGGCAGCCGTCAAGGCGCCGGGCTTCGGTGATCGCCGCAAGGCGATGCTGGAGGATATTGCGACGCTCACGGGTGGCAACGTCATCAGCGAGGACCTCGGCATCAAGCTGGAGAACGTGACGCTCAACATGCTCGGTCGCGCCAAGACGGTGACCATCGACAAGGACAACACCACCATCGTGGATGGCGCCGGTCAGAAGAGCGACATCGAAGCCCGCGTGAAGCAGATCAGGATGCAGATCGAGGAAACCACCTCCGACTACGACCGCGAGAAACTGCAGGAGCGGCTGGCCAAGCTCGCTGGCGGCGTGGCGGTCATCAAGGTCGGTGGCGCCACCGAGGTCGAGGTCAAGGAGCGCAAGGATCGCGTCGACGATGCGCTGCACGCCACCCGCGCAGCGGTGGAGGAAGGCATCGTGCCGGGCGGCGGCGTCGCCCTGTTGCGGGCCTTGAAGTCGCTCGACGCGCTGAAGGTCGACAACGAAGACCAAAAGATCGGCATCAACATCATCCGCCGCGCGCTACAGGCGCCAGCACGTCAAATCGCGCAAAACGCCGGTGAAGATGGTTCGGTGATCGTAGGCAAGGTGCTGGAGAACGGTTCCTACAGTTGGGGTTACGACGCACAGACCGACACGTACGTCGATCTGGTTGGAAAGGGCATCATCGATCCGACCAAGGTCGTGCGCACAGCGTTGCAGGACGCCGCCTCGGTCGCCAGTTTGCTGATCACCACGGAAGCGATGATCGCTGAGAAACCAAAGAAGGCTGCGGCGGTACCGGCAATGCCCGCAGGTATGGACTACTGAGCACGAACGGGCGGGAGCCGATAACCTGTCGGCTCCCACAATTCGAGGGGATGGTAATGATGCAGATAGCCTATGTAGTTGTTCCTTTCGAGCGCGTTGGGAGCCGTGTGGGTGCGACGCGAGCCATGCTCGTCGATGGCGTGGGCAAAGCGCGCCAGTTGGCACTGAGTTTAGCGAGCCAAGTGCCGGGCGTCGCCGTTCTCGAGCGTAAGCTCGACCCAGACACCGGCGATGGTGTCGACACATTGCTCGCGGGCTATGGCATCGTACCGCCGCGATTTCCCGAGAACGCCAACTGGACTATCGCGCTTAACTGACGTCGCAAACAGTCCGAGCAAGGAACATAAGCGCACTGCTTGGTCACAATGCTTGATCGCTTCAGCCCGCCATACTCGCGTCACCAGCGGAGTAGCTCTGCTCGAAGAATCCCATGCCGCGGCAGATGGTGCCGATGGCCTAGCCCAATGCGTACCTCCGCTTCCCGCAAAAGCCCGACGATCTGCTCCCTGGTGTACCGTTTCCGTGCCATTCCCTTGCCTCCTCAATCGAGGTTGGAAATAGCCGGAATTCGATCAGTCACCCTGGCACCGGTTGGGGAACAGGCCAGCTCGTGATATCTCAGCGATGGCCGCTAGTAACAGCACGGGCCGCATTAGCTATTACGGCTGCTCGATCTGCCGACGAGGCACGCGATTCTGCTACAAACGCGGCGATCGCGACAAATCCGCCATCGGGTGCGCGCAATATCCCCACGTCATTGGTTACCCCGTTGACGCCTTTATAGGACTGGCTGGTTCCGGTCTTGTGCATTACCGTCCAGCCATCAGGCGTGCCAGCACGGAGGCGATCCGGGAAAGTGACCGTATTAGCCATGACTTCAAGAAAACGCATTGTCGATGTCGGGGATAGCAATTGGCCTGAGGCGAGTGCATAAAGAAAGGCAGACATGCCACGTGGCGTTGCCGTGTCTCGTTTGTCGGTCAGATAAGCCTCGAACGCCGCCGCCCTCTGCTTGTCTGGCACTCCATCGCGGGCGGCATTCAGTGCCTTTGGAAAAACGAACGAAGGTTGCCACTTCAAACCCACCGTTTCGGTCTGCAATTCTCGTTCTGTCCGATCGATCCCGATCTCATCGAATCCTGCACCCAGCAGGAAGTTCCGGATAGCGTTCACACCACCAAGCTTAGCGATCAGAACATCGGTAGCAGCACTGTCGCTCTCTACGACTGCACGCCTGATTAGATCACCGATATTGGTCTGAAAAGATCCGTCCTTATCGACGATGTCGGCAATTGGCTGAATATTGACACTGAGATCTTCTCTCCTGATCAAGATTGGATCGGAGAGCGTCAATCGGCCTTCGTCGACTGCTCGCATAGCTGCGACGCCGACAACCACTTTCATCACACTCTGAAGCGAAAAGCGCCGATCACCATTCACACACACCACTCGGGAGGCAGAGGCCTGAGCGCATATTCCAACACGACCTGGATGAGCACTGGCGAGAGCAGATAGTTGCTTCTGCAATTTTGAGGTTTTGGTCAAGTCCCCACCTTGCGTCGACTCGATGCCGAAAGGCATCGACAGCACACTGACGAGGGGAGCTGCACTAAAGTGATGGCGATAGTCGAGAAAAAGCATGACATGTCCCTTGCTATTTTTTCGACAATTAGCGACTTACGAAAACTGAAAGAAGTGACATCCTTTCATATCAAACTGAACTTGGCTCAGCATGCCCATGGATTTGCAGAAACTCGATCTCAATCTCCTGAAGGTTCTCGCTGTGCTGCTCGAAGAACGCAGCGTGGTCCGGTCGGCCGAGCGATTGTGCGTTTCGCCCTCGGCCGTGAGCCATGCGTTGGCTCGGCTGCGCCGAGCGTTTGGTGACCCTTTATTCGTCCGCTCGATGTCGGAAATGATTCCCACCGTTCGAGCCGAGAGTATGCGACGCTCAATCAAGCTGTTGATGGAGTCTTTGCAGACTAATTTTACACCGAGCGTTGACATCGACGAAGCTTTCGATCCATCGCAGTTTCAGAAGTCTCTGCGTATCGCTTCGCCGGGTGCACTCGAACTTACCTTAGTACCAGCCATCGCAGCAAAGTTGCGAGCTTTGGCACCTAAATGGTCACTGACGGTCGAGGCTTTCGAGCGACGTAGCTACGAAACCGATGTCGTCAGCGGCCGTGTAGACTTCGTCTTCAGTATCGGAGGACACACGCCGGCAATCGAGCGCGTTGGCAAAGACCTGCTTTGGGATGACGAAATGGTCGTATTGGCTGGGCCAGGTGCGGAAATGTTCAAAGCTGCTGCCCCAGTAGTCATTGATGAATATATCGGCGCGCCTCAGGTTTCCCCCCTGCCGTGGACGCCGATGCAGAATTATTTGGACGTCGAGCTGGCGCGCGCTGGCATGTATAGGAACCTGGTTCAGCATCTGCCAAGCTATGCAGGTTTGGGCACGCTGCTGCAAACATCAGACCTGATCGCGTCGATGCCGGACCGAACTGCTGCGGCGTTAGTCAAACTCTATCCAAGCTTGCGCATCATTCCTACGAACCCAGCCAAACGCTCCTCTCTCCAACTGCTGTGGTCGCGCGCGGGACAAGCCAATGAGCCGGCGCTTAGGTGGGCGCGGAAAATGATCACCGATGCCGCCGCCACGATACCATCCTGGACGCGGCCGAAAGCTTCGTTCAGCAACAAGAGTGACAATTCAATGCCTGCCTAAAGTCTCTTCCGAACTGCACCGGCTTTCCCCTCGTGCGCGCGATCCTCGACGAAGTCATAGGACCCGACGTGGTTGCGGTGTTCCGGGCGCAGCCGGATGCACGAGCCGTCTGTGAGCCACAAGCGCCCGCGTTTTGGTCGTTTGTAGGGAACTTCAGCCCCTCACGCCGCCAGATGCATTCGACCTGCTTGTCATTCATGAGCCAGACCGCGTTTCGCAGCAGTGCGGCGATTCGAAACGAGCATCCCGAACATGACAATGGGGAGGGGTAGACATAGGCCGGTTAGATCCAGAGTAATTCTGAGCTGAGGTAGGAGACCGATATCAATCGGGTAAACACCGGTGCAGTCAAGTCGTTAAGCGGAGTGCGTGTGCGGAACGATGGCGTCGGGTAAGCGGGATGCCAACGGGCGATCGTAGGATTACTGCGGGTCCCGTCGAGCCACTGACGAGCGCCATAGATGGCGATGCGCAAGCCGAAAGCCGTTTGCGTTAGGCTCGAATTGCCTGCGGAGATCAAATACCGCGCGGTCATAAAACGGCTCATTGCCAAGCAGCCGGCTTCAGCGCGCGGCAGTGCAATAAAACCCCGCGGTAGCGGGGCTGCCCCTGAACGTGATCCGCAGCCTATCGGACAGGTGATTACGAACTCAAAAGGCCGCGCCGAGACGGCAAGGCTCCAAAACTGAATTGCGGCGCTTCAATGGAAAGCCCTCTGGCGTCCAGCAGAAGAAGCGCCTGTTGTTCTGCTCCCCTCCACAGCGCGCGCTCAGCCATCGTTTCGGGGAGCCAATCTGCGTTACATGTAATACGGAATGCCGTAATAGCCGTAGACACCACGCCCATAGGCGGGATCGCCCCAGGGCGTTTCATCGACCGCATAGCTCGGCGCCTGTTCCAGCATCTGCCTGTCAACATTGACCACGAACCCGCCAAGTTCAGTATCGTACTTCAGCGTCTGCCAAGGCAACGGATGATACCGCTCTCCGATCCCAAGGAATCCGCCGAATGACATCACTGCGTACTCGACTTTTCCAGTAATCTTGTCGACCATGAAGTTATAAATCGACCCTATATTTTCTCTGTCGCGACTGTAGACAACCGTCCCCTGAACTTTGTCGGACGAAATCAGTCGCTTCGTCTCGTCGATGGCGATTTCCTCATCGGGCAA
Source organism: Pseudomonadota bacterium (assembly GCA_023422485.1). GTDB lineage: Bacteria > Pseudomonadota > Alphaproteobacteria > Rhizobiales > Beijerinckiaceae > Methylobacterium. The sequence continues at coordinate 6,944 of JAGTAM010000687.1, forward strand.
ATCCCCTTTCCGGTGCATTGTCTCAACCATCTCATACACTCCTTTTCTATTTGAGCATTGCTCGGGCACTATCGTAGTTTCCTCTAGAAAGCGCCAACCAGTGCAAGCAGGATTACCACGCTGAGCGGCACGCCCAGTAACCACAAAACAACCGGCATTTTATCCTCCTTCTGATTGTTGAATAAACGCTGTGCTTCCGTAGCCAGTTCCATCATCTAAGTGCCGAGGTTGAAGGTCTATCCGTCGGCTGTTTCGCGGGGCTCACTATGGCGTCGTCCAGACCCGCTGCAGGCATTTCCCGGGCCTGTCGCGTTGATCGTTCGCAAGCCTGTCAACAATGAGCGCGAGAGGAAGAAGGCCGTCTGGCTTATCTGACTTCGAACGTCGCGTATCGTGAGCGTCCTCGGCGCCGCCGCGATAGGGTTCTTCGTCCGCAACCGTACCCAACTCAACCAAGCCCGAGGGACGACATCGCTGTCATCGTCCGCCGAAAACTCCGATTTTCGAGCGGAAACGACTGCTTTGACCGGCTCCGCAACAACAACAATGGCGGTTGTTGGTGGAAAACATATTCATCCGTCGGTCGACCTATTATCAGCCCCTGACAACGAATGATCAGAAATAACTTCATTCAACGTCGTGATGCATTGTAGTTTGCTGCCGGGTACCATCAAGCATCAGACCTTCCCAGCGTCTGGGCTATGAGCGGGACGATGCGTCACGCGACGTTCTCATGGTCTCAATCGGCACAGCCGAATGCGCAAAGGCGGCGGTCGCCATCAACAAAGCGTCTCGATGGATTATGTGCCCGGAGGAAGCGCTGCCGATCGGCACAAGAGGCGAGAGGCTGCGTGAGGTCTTGCCCCGGTGGATTAATCACCGATCGAAGGGCAATGCTGAGGCTTCACAAAGAAACGCAGCCTGCGCCCTGACCATCTTGGACCGGCGTAGTCCACGCCGATGCGGGGCGCCGCGAGGATGCGGCGCGGCTTAAATCCTTGCTCGAACCACAGCCCCGTAGTTTCGCAAGCCTCCCGGCCATTCAGCTCCATCGAGAGCGCCAGTTCCTTGCCAAGCCGTCCCGGCCCCTGCACCACGCCCGCGCTGCGTATCAGTACGGCGGCGCCTATGCCTTCCAGCCCGGCGACGACGTTCAACATGCGATGCAACCCATAGACGAGATAGATATAGAGTGTGCCAGGCGGCCCAAACATTATCTCCGTCCGTGCAGTACGACCGCGCGCGGAATGGCAGGCCAAGTCATGCGGGCCGAGATAGGCTTCAGTTTCGGTAATGACGAGCCGCTTTTCCTCGCTCGCGAGCCACCTGCCGATCACTGTGCCGACCAGTTCGCGCGCAACTACGTGCGCCGGGCGCGCGAAATACTCGGGCTGAAGAAGAAGGCCAGGGTCAGGCGGGCCGTCCTTCAACTTAATCATGGTCCTTTGCCTCCCGCGGCCTCAAGTACATGAAGCAGGACAGCAGCGCCAGGCTCGCCGCGCTCGCAGCCAGACGAAATCGCCACCGGGGGATGATCAGGTTCGCCGCACGATAGTGTGGCTGCGGATGACGATGTCGTTCGGCTTAAATTCGCGCATTCGGACTGATCACCACAGATGCCAGTTAGCGATATTCACGGCCATCCGCCCAGCAAATGCCACGCTCCGCATAGTATTTAATCCGCATCCTGCGCCACCTTACAAGAGCAATCGTCTCTCGAAGGTCCCCGGGAACTGCATCGACTTCAGAACCGAGACGGCTCGCATGGGATCGGATATAGTGCAGGTCCCAGCATGTAAAAGGGGCGCGTGATGAGATCGGCTAGGTATCAGCGCCGACAGGTCCTTGCAGGCCTTGCTGCGGGCGCCACTGGCCTAGCAGTTGGCTCTCCTGGGTACATTTCGAATGCTGGGTCGCCGAATGGGAACGGGGAGGCGAGCCGTCTAGAGTTACAGGTCATCGATTTCCACAATCACTTCGTTGGACCCGCGTTCACTCCACTTGCCGGTGCTGCCGCGCCGGCTGCACTGAGGGACTACTTTCGCGAGGTCAATCGCAAGCTGGCAAGCAGCGCATCCTTGCTGAACTCCATCGAAGAGGCCGGGATCACGGCAAGGGTCGTCAGCACGCCGCTGGAATTTGTCCGCACCGGCGCCGAAGCCGAGATATCTATGGTCCAGCGCATCAATGATCAACTTGCTGATCTGGTGAGCCGACACCCAGGCCGACTTTATGGGATGGCAACCGTGGACGCCTACAGCGGCGAGGACGGGGCCAAGGAACTGACCCGTGCCGTTCGCGAACTCGGGCTCCGCGGCGTTTTCTTGGAAAGCGCCAGCGGTGACCTTCTGCTTGACGCACCCGAGGCCCGTCCGACACTTGCAGCCGCATCCGCCCTCGGCGTTCCGGTCTTCGTACATCCTGTCAATGATCATCAACTCCGGCAGCGCTTTGGGCGTTATGGACGAGCTGGAATGATGCTCTCGCGCGGCACCATCAACGGACTCGCGCTGATCGCTCTGCTCGAAAGCGGTACGTTGGACGAGTTGCCTGGGCTTCGGATCGTCGTCACCACACTCGCCGTTGGTGCCGTCCTGCTGACAGGGGCATTGCGCGACGGGGCGCAGATCAGGCAGGACGCACCGGAACTAGCCCGGCGACATATCTACATTGATACCATGGGTCTCGATCCTGTGCTCATCCGCAGCATGGTCGATCTCCTTGGGCCGGATCACGTGGTGGCAGGGACCGACTGGCCGATATTCACCGAGACCGCCACCACCAACCGGCTGCAAGGCGCTCTGACGGCCTGCGGCCTCAGCGCGGCCGAGCAGCGCATGGTCGCGAGCGGCAACGCGCTGAGGCTACTTGGCGTAGAGAAGTAAACTCACGTGCTTACCGGGGGCACATTGCCGATCACGTAAGGCATAAAGCTAATGTCCGTTCAGCAGGGCAATTCAAGACACTGGAAGTCTCGTTACAGATCTCGTCCGATTTGAGACATGTCTGCTTCCTCTGCCTCGCGTGATGCATTGACGAGAAACACCAGACCGGCATCGTCAACCCAATGAAACTGTCTCTCGCCAGGATGCCACAGGCGCATTCATCAGGCGCGTTGATCTTGAGCGCACCGAGACACCCGCCCTCCAAGGCACCCAACCGTGAGGATTTCGGCAATAGTTGACTTCCCTGATGTAGGTTCGCCCAACACCATGCTCATGCAGGGCTTTCGGAAACTGACGGTAAGCGTCTGTTGCCACGAAGCAACTTAGGTCTGAACCCATGGAGTCCAGGATTGCTTTTGCTGGCTTGTAACCGTGGCCCTTATTGAGTGCGACATGTCTCCGAACCATATACTCCGGGGAGGACGCGTATCGATGCCCCCGCTGGAAAGATGCTTTCGTTTCGCTTCGTCGACGCGCCCCATAACCACCTGGAGACCTGCCTGAGGCTATGACGATACGACGCCGGACGGTCGAGCATCCATTCGGCACTCTGAAGGCTTGGATGGATCACAAGCGCTTCTTGACGAAGAGGATCGCAAGCTTGAGCACCGAATTGAGACTGTGCGTCCTCACCTACAATCTGAAGCGAATGATCTCGATAGTCGGCGGGGCACGCTTATCGCGACGGTCCAAGCATGAGCTGCTTTGCAGCCCGGTGCGGATACGACTGGACGCCCAGAATCTCAAGATGTTTTCACGCGGCCGCTCCAGAAGCTGACGTCAGCGAGACTAGAGTCGCCGCGCTGAGAGCACCTCCGACCGCGTCTGCTTTCGAAGGTGTCGCGTCACACTTCAGACCGATTTTCTCAGATAGCTCGTCACGTCGTCGACCTCGATACTGAGTTAGCGAACCGCGGCCATTGTCTTCGACGGAAACTGCGATTACGGGTGGCTTTGGGCCTAAGGCCTTTCGCAGCCTCGACATCGAGTGACAAGTTAATAGTCAAGCCGCGTGCTTTCGGTCCGCGGGATGGTGCAGCCGAAAGCCGATCGCCAGCCTATTCCAAGCGTTGATCATCGCCACGCCTATGGAAAGTGCGAGAAGTTCATCGTCGGAGAAAATACTCGCGGCTTTCTCATAGTCCGCATCAGGGGCATGGTTCGCTGCAATTCTGGTCAAGGACTCGGCCCAGGCGAGAGCCGCTCGTTCCCGCTCGGTGTACAATTCGGATTCATGCCAAGCGTCGAGAAGGAGCAATCGATCGTCCGTCTCCCCCCTCTTGATCGCATCTCGCCGGTGCAAATGAAGACAATACGCACAGCCGTTGATCTGCGATACACGCATTCTGACCAGATCAAGGAGCTTGGGGTCGAAACTGTTTCCGAGCCAAGTCTCAACGGCTACGAGGCCGTCGATACCATCATTCTTTTGCAACAGATAGTTCAGACGTTTGATCGCCATTACTGCCTCCATTCTCTTGGTTTGGCGTTTGTTTTCATTTGCGCGCCTAATCGCTTTTCCTGAAGACGCCTTGAGTGTCGGTGCTCACCGATGCGCATCGTGCCGGTGCGAGGCTACAATTATCGGCTTTTTGGGGGAGCATTCGATAGGTGTTGCGCCCCCAGGCCATGATCATGGACATAGGCAACAGGTGTGCGATCGATCAACAGACTGAGGAGGTCGGGGCGGCTGGAGTGTCCGCGCGAATCCATCAAGCGCTTGCGCTTGTCGATCAGCGAGAAATCAAGGTCGGCGACCACCGCGCCTTCACCGATGCGCAGCGGTTCAGCCACCAATTCGCCCTGCGGTGAGACGATTGCAGTAAAGCAGCCGCTGGAGATCGGACCTATCGGGCACCCAGTGTCACGCATTATGCGGGCTTGCTGATCGGAGTCCAGCCAGCCGGTTGCGTTGACTACGAAGCAGGCGGATTCAAGCGCATGTTGGCGGATATTGACCGAGGTCTGCTCAGAGAATAGGTCGCCACCAAACGAGCCAGGATACATAGCCGCGTGAATCTGCTCGCCATCCGCCATCAGGGCATAGCGGGCCAGGGGATTGTAATGCTCCCAGCAAGCGAGCTGACCGACGCGCCCCACCGCGGTGTCGACAGCCTTCAGTCCCGAACCGTCACCCTGGCCCCAGATCATCCGTTCGTGATGGGTTGGAGATATCTTCCGACGGCGCTGGATCAGGGCTCCGTCGGCATCGAAGAGCAGTTGAGTATTGTAAAGTGTGCCTCCATCACGTTCGTTTACGCCAATAGCAACGACAATGCCCGCTTGTTTGCATGCTTCACCGATCTCCCAGGTGGTGGCCGATGGGATGGTCACCGCCTGCTCCAGCAATCTGAGGTTTTCCGCGGCCATCTCGAAAGGCCGCTGCACGAAGGAGAAATAGGGATAGTACGGGATGACCGTTTCGGAGAACGTTGCGAACTGGACGCCCTGGCGAGCAAGCCCGAAGATGTTTTCTAGAACCTTCGCAACCGTCCCGTCGCGACTATAAAGTATCGGACTGATCTGTACCGCCGCAGCTCTCACGGTACTCATGGCGATCTCCTGCTCTAGACAAATGCCGAATCGCCCTACTGTTGCGGCTTAACGGCGCTGCGAGCTGCACTTTGCTGGCAACCGTTGAGGCTGCTTCGACTGGATCGTCCAAACTCTGTCGTGCCTGCCCGCAGTGCTCGGATAAGTTCCTGTCGAACTGCATCGTTCCAGCGCGCAACGTGAATATTGCTGTCAAAGAGATAGGAGCTCTTTGTCGGTCTCCCAACATCGCAACCGCTTGCAAGGCGCATCGGTGGCCCGTTCTGCCGATATGTTGTTCAATCACGTCGCTCTTGGAACGCCCTCACAAGCCGAGGGTTAGGCGGCACTGCAGTCGTTGGTGGTACTCTGACCATTTCTGCTGAGCCTGAGGACGAGGAGCGTTCCCAAGCTACCGATGGCGTTGCGCCAACTCTATCGCGGAACCTGTCCGCGCACCGCGCGTCTGATTGCTAACGTCTCCCTGGCCTAGGTAGCACTAGTGGCGAGAAAAACCGCGCGAGGACTGGTTGTTTTAACTTGCCCGAAAACCGGGAAGGAATTCAGTATTGGCGTTGAAAGCGACACTACATCGTTGGCCAGCGTAATCGGCCGTCGGTTCTACGTTGACTGCCCGATTTGTGGGGATCGGCACGCTTGGAGCTACGACGATATAAAGCTAACGCACGACGGTAGATCCCTGCCCAAGATGACCGACCCCATAGACACGGACGAGACGAAGACTGATACGTCCACGGGCTGATCATGAAGTTGCTGTGCGGAGGCTTCCGATCACGTCAGTTCCATGGGCCTTGCCAGAGCAGCCACCGACCATGATCTACCAGTTCCCGAAGACACTTCGACCCAGCATGCCCATGATAATGTGGTCGATGGAGACCTCAGCCGCATAGGCCCGGTAAGTTTGGTTGCTTCGGTCCCATAACCTAGGCTGAGGAATAGGGACCTTCGATACCGATCGCCAAACAAGCTAGGCCGTGGAACCGCATGTGGCCAATGGACCGGTCGGCCTGGATCGCCTAGGCGCTGATCCTTGACTAGGCCTGCGACCGCACCCGAATCGCGCGAGGATCGAAGGCTCCCCCGTAGCCGTCCGGCTCTTTCTGTTTTTCCGGCGACCAGCTCGCGGAACGCTTGCCAGCGTGCGTACGTTCATAACGCGACGTCGACATCAACGAGAATGACTACCATGACATCGGCGACCAATGAAAGCGAGTGGATTGCGGCTCATATCTTCGAAAGCGTTGACGGACATCGCCTGGGTTTCACCGCTGATCCCTTAGGAGCCAATCTACCAGCACCCAGGATGTGGCTGTTCAAACGCTCGTTCGAACTCGCAGCGGACCGCAGCGTGCCCGCGAACGTGCCACCAGAGCCCATCCTCCGCGGCCTCCGGGACGTTGGTTACTATGTCTGGCGCAAAGGCGCGACTCACGCGACCAGCCAATAGGTTTTCGCCGACATGATTTACGCCTAAGCACAACTGGAGACTCGTATGGAAACGCTGAATCAACTGTTTGAAGAGACGACCCGCGACATCTATTACGCTGAAAAGAAAATCCTGAAGGCGCTGCCAAAGATGGCAAAGAAGGCTAATTCACCTCAGCTTGCCAAAGCATTCGAAATGCACAGAGCGGAAACGGAACAACACGTCGAGCGGCTGGATCAAATTTTTGAACTCCTCGGCAAACCGGCTCGCGGGAAAACCTGCCCGGCTATCGATGGTATCATCGAAGAGGGCGAGGAGATTATGAAGGAAGCCAAGGACCCGACAGTGCGCGATGCTGGCCTGCTTGCTGCCGCACAAGCTGTCGAGCACTACGAAATCACTCGCTACGGAACGCTCAAGTCCTGGGCCACCAAGCTTGGCATGTCCGACGCGGTTAAGTTGATCGATGCGACTCTGAAGGAAGAAAAAGCCACCGACGTTAAGCTGACAGACCTTGCCGAAAGCGAGATCAATATTGAGGCAGGCGAGAGGGACGATACGTCGGCTCCGAGAAAATCAACTGGCGGTCGTCGTTCGTAGCATGCAGGTCCGTTATCGGATTGTCTCAATAGAGGAGTAGAGCGCTGCAGCCCTCGGCAGTGCTCATCAATCAACTGGCATTCTCTGAGGGCTCATGAGCGATACCCAAGAGAACTCCTGTCGAACCTCTGTCTGTTTTCGGAGTGGGAAGGGAACCAAGGTTTCGTATGGGGTCATCGCCGCGTGCTTCGCAGACGTTTAGCTTCTGGTCGACGATGTTTGCTTAACGGCCGAATAGCAATCGGCTTTGGCGTTCAACTGTGAAGCCATCCGCGCAACGCAGAGACGATGGACCGAGACTAAGGTTTCATCACCACCTTGATGCAGCCATCCTTCCGATCATTGAATTTTTTGTACAGTTCCGGTCCCGCCTCGAGGGGCGCGGTATCAGTGATGATGAAGGACGGGTCGATCTCTCCCTCCTCAATCCGTTTCATCAGCCTCGGTAAATAATGCTGCACGGGCGTTTGTGCCATGCGCAATGAAAGTCCCCTGTTCATCGCAGAACCGATCGGTATCTTATCGAGGTAACCAGCATACACTCCGACTACCGATATGGTGCCGAAGTTCCGGCAGCATTGAATCGCCTGGCGAAGCACATGTGGACGATCGGTGCCCATAAACGTCGCCACCTTCACCCGATCCACCATCGAATAGAAACTTGATCTCGCATCAGGTTCGGTCCCAACCGCGTCGATGCACGCGTCGGCGCCACGCCCTGTGGTCATGTCCTGGATGCGCTCATAGATATCTTCGTCCATGAAATTCAGTGGGGTGGCGCCCGCCAACCGCGCCAGCGCCAACCGTTCGGGTACAGTATCGATCGCGATGACGCTTTTAGCCCCCATCAGGAAGGAACTCCTGATGGCAAACTGCCCCACCGGACCGCAACCCCAGACCGCAATCGTGTCCTCTGGCTGGATGTTGCAAAATTCTGCGGCCATGTACCCGGTCGGGAAGATATCCGACAGGAACAGCACCTGATCGTCGGTCAGATGCGATGGGACTTTAATCGGGCCGACATCGGCGAATGGAACTCGTAAGTATTCCGCTTGCCCCCCTGGATAACCACCCAGCAGATGCGAATAGCCGAACAGACCCGCCGGAGAATGGCCCCAGAGCTGGGCGACCTTTGCCGCGTTCGGGTTTGATCGTTCGCAAGCGGAGTAGTGGCCACGCTGACAGAAGAAGCATTCGCCGCATGAGATCGTGAACGGCACCACGACGCGGTCGCCTACCTTCAGTTTCTTGTTGGCTGAACCGACCTCGACGACCTCGCCCATGGTTTCATGGCCAAGAACGTCACCGCTGTGCATCTCGGGAACAATCCCGTTGTAAAGGTGCAGGTCCGATCCGCAGATGGCACACGCTGTCACCTTGATGATAGCGTCCCGCGGATCCTGGATAGTGGGATCGGGCACAGCTTCGTATCGGATGTCGCCTTTGCCGTGCCAGCATAAAGCTTTCATTGCGACGTCCTCATCTAAGAATGCAGCCTGCCACACAGCCTTTTGAGACAACCTGTGTCGGCTTCAAGCGTTCCTCCTGCGAATTGCTAGGATGCGGATCGACTTAACGCACCAAACGTTTGTGCCACCAACTCAACGAGTCATCTCATGTTTGAAATGTCTGTAGGTATCGGTGAGCTGATCTTTCGCGCAGCAGTCGTCTTTCTCTTTCTTTTCATGCTCCTGCGCTTTATTGGGAAAAAGCACATCGGTGAACTCGCCCCGTTCGATCTCGTCGTGCTTTTGATCCTCAGTGAAACGGTTCAGAGTTCCATGGTTGGTGCAGATCAATCGCTGATGGGGGGCCTGGTCGCCGCGACGACGCTCATGGCTATTGCTCACGGAACCAACTGGTTGACGCACTATAGCAAACAGGCGGCCCGGGTGGTCGATGGAGTGCCGAAAGTGATTGTCCGAAATGGCCATTGCTTCAAGTCAATCATGGCCGATGAGAAGATCACGATGTCGGAACTTCTCGAGGCTATGCGCCAGGAAGGCTGCACCAACATCCTCAATGTGCGCGTGGCGATGCTGGAGAACGACGGCCGGATCTCAATTGTTACGCGCTGAGGGGCGAGAAACGTCATTTCTGAGTCCATACCCGAGCGCCACCATGAACCAATCATGATGGTGACAATCAATAAGTGGCGCGCGCTTGGTTGCTTTCCGGCGGAGGGCTATTTGGCCCTTCGTGCAAAACTGAATCCGACTGGAATGGAGTGATCTCTGTGATGGCCACCCTTGATGGCGGCCCACCACGCGGCTGCAAGTGAAATAAGTAGGCTGGCAGCTGTCACGAAACCAGTTAGAACCGCAGCCTTACGCGCCTTGTCCGCCGCCTCTCTTGCGCCATTGAATGCTTCGCTAATGCGCTTGTCAGCCTCCTCGGCGGAAACGCCGGTCCGCTGGGCAATCACCTGCGCCAGGTAGCTGCGATCTTGACTTGTCAACGTACCGTTGGCGACTGCGGTCGCAAGCACTCGACCCACTTCCGACCTGACGTCAGCTTCACTAGCTGGCTGTCCTGCTTTCTGCGGGCGCAGAAGCCTATCAACGACAATATCCGACGAGCCAGCTGCAGCTGTCGCAGCGGCTCCGCCAGCCACCTCGGCGGTTGTGCGTGTAACTGCGCTCGCGGTGGCCATCAGAAGACCGGCTCCCACAACGATGCCGACGGCCCAAACGACGCCGCCATGAACGCCGTCTCGGAACTGAACCTCATCGGCAGAGGCGTCGTGTAATCCGGTGCGCATGCGTCCTGCGACATACCCTCCAGCCATGAATGAGCCGATCTGTTGGGCCAGGACCCAGAAAACAGCAATCCCAGCCACCACGCTGGTCGATAAGCCTGAGTTCGGCCATGGCGAAGTAGCACTTAATCCGATCGCAGTACCAAACGTCAGCAACACAAATGAGATCGCCGCCGCAAGAAAGGCGCCGGCAAATACGGCACTCCACTCCACAGAGGGAACATCGGCCACCGGCGATGAAGGTCTGTTTTCGACATGTGCCATGACCGCGTCATCCTCCTAGCGTAATCCGAGCACGCTGAGGATAAACATGATGACTACGACCAACCCCACGAGATAGATGATCTCGTTCATCAATGGCTCCCGCAGCACTTTAAGTGTCAAAGTAAAACTTTGCTGGCTGACATTTTGTTCCCTGCCCGACGAGCCTTCGAATTGTTCCGCTTTTCTTTCCAATTGGTCTTTTAGTCGGCTTGCAGCCAACGAGTAACAGACGCGATGCTTCCAACAGGCTGAGACTAGCTTCGCAAAAGTCGCGAATGCGGGACCCGGACGGCCTATGGCCGATCCGCGTTTTGTTCTTTGGCGCATTATTCTGCCGCTTGGCTATGACGCCCTTCTGCAAATTCCTCGATCATCTTTTCTATGAATACCGGGATGTCGTCCGGATTGCGGCTTGTCACCAACCCATTGTCCACGACGACCTCCTGATCGACCCAATGAGCCCCGGCATTTTTTAGATCGGACTTCAACGATGGGTAAGATGTCATTTGCCTCCCGCGTGCCGCCTCGGCCTCAATCAAAGTCCAAGGTCCGTGGCAGATGGCAGCAATCGGTTTGCCGGCATCTGCAAATGCTTTAACGAACGCAACAGCCTTGTCCTGCATCCTGAGCTTATCTGGACTGAGTACGCCACCCGGTAAAAGCAGGGCGTCGAATTCGTCAGGTTTCGCCCGATCAAGTGCTTGATCCACGGGGTATTCATTGCCCCAATCAGTAAATGACCAAGCACGTACAGTTTCATCTGCTGGCGACACGATTAGAGTCTCGGCACCGGCCAGATCGAGAGCCTTGCGCGGCTCGGTCAATTCAACTTCTTCGAAGCCATTTGTGACGAGAATGGCAATTTTCTTGCCGGATAAGTCTTGAGCCATGTGCTTCCTCCGAAGTGCGATCCAATCCACCTAGTGATGCAACATCAACTCACCGCTATGGTTCCGCACTGGCTTCGGACCCGAGCGCCGTCAAAACCTGGAGACTGAACAATGGCATGCGGATACCCTGAACGGTGCAACCATGAAGGATGCCCTTCTCGGGATCGCCAAAGACGATGGATCGACCGCACGCCAAAACGCCGACAAGATCGTTCAGTCCGCTTCGCGCGACATCAAGGTCCTGCGCCGCGCGGCGTCAGTGCTGCTCGGTCTAACGGTGAGCTTCTGGATGGACCGGACCGTCGGCCGCATGTTCGTCGTCGGCGTGCTGATCCTGTCGTGGATGCTATCGTCGGCCGTCTGGCAAACTTAGGATATCGTCCCCGTGCTGGCCATGATCCTCAACATGTCAGATGACAAGATCTTCGAGCAGTCGCGCTTCGGCGGCAGCCGCTACGTGTGCGCGTCAATACATGAAGGCGGATCGGTTTTCGGAAGTCCATCGACGTCGGGGTTTCAGCGGCGATCGGCGGCATTGCCGTCCCGCAGGCTACGCTCAAGAGCAAAAGCTGAGACTTGCCTCAGGCGCCGAACGCTTCACGGACCCCGAGACATGAGATCCCATGGGATCATCGAAGTTGCAGGTCATTGTTGTAATCATGCGGCGAGCCGCCATATTAAATAACATATGAAGCATTCATAGCTCATCAACGCAGATGATTGTGCGTAGTGGTCCGCGGCGGCGGGTTCGACGGAGTGCAATCCCGCTTCCTACGGAGGACTACCCAATGCCGCTAACTCCGCATCAACGACTTGCTTCCGCCGGATTTTCAGCAAATGACACCAAAATCCTGATCGAGATCTTCGATACAGTTTAAGCAAAATATTTGGACGCTGATATCAATAACATCATAATAGACGCTTTGTGCACCATGGCTGGCGCGGGATCGAGGTCTCCCGAAAAAATCACCGCCTACGCCGCACATCGGGCCCGCGATGCCGCTTTCGCCAAGTACGGCGCGGCGGCCTTGCTGGATACTGACAAGACCGATAAGCGTCCGCAGCATCCGCCAGCAGCCTGTCGGACAGCCTCCTCGCACGATAGATAGCACGGCCGCAGTCAACCACAGCCAGGCTGTCGTTCTGGATACTACGATTAGAAAAGAGCTACATATTCACACCGAGCTTGATGAACGTCGATGCCTCGACTTCGACCGGGATCCCGACTGACGCCATCCGAGCCGCAGGATAGTTACATGATCGGCCCACGAATCGGTTGCATCAGCAGGCTTCACGACAAAATTTACCGATTTGGAACGTTCCGGAGACAGCGCACGTTCAAACATCGCGTCCACAGCCCGCCGTGCCTTGTTTAGGCTGCTGGCCCGTGCCCCATCAGACAGGCATCTCGGAGCAACTCCATGTTCATGCGCGTCAATCGTTTGCAAATCGACCTTCCGCCTTCCAGCAAGGCAGACCCCAATGCTGCTGCAGCACTGCAGGAGCTGCTCGGTGGAAAATACGGGGAAATGTCCACGCTTGGAAATTACATGTTTCAAAGCTTCAATTTTCGCTCGAAGAGCAAGCTTCGCCCATTCTACAGTTTGGTGGCCGCCATTACAGCGGAGGAACTGGGGCACGTTGAATTGGTCAGCAATGGCGTCGCAATGGTCGCCAATGGGCCAGATAATCCCGATGCTGATGAGGTTTCCTCGCCGGATGTGAGTTCCGCGCCATTTACGGAGATGAAGGATATTCGCTTAGCGTCCGCCTTCCTTTCGCACGCCGGCGGCGCTGTGCCCGTGAATGGTAATGGACAAAGCTGGAACAATGACTTTGTCACTACGACTGGCAACGTCATCTTCGACTTGCTGCATAACTTCCATCTGGAATGCGGTGCGAGGCTTCATAAGCTGCGAGTTTATGAGACATTGCGCGATCCAACGGGGCGGGAAGTTTGCAGTTATCTCTTAGTGCGCGGCTCGGTCCATGCCCACGCGTACGCATTAGCGCTTAAGAAATTGACGGGCGTGGAAATTGAGAAGATGCTTCCAACCCCAAACATCCCACTGGCCAATATTCCCGAATGCCAAAAATATCTTGACGAAGGTTCACACCGGCGGCTCTACACGTTCAGCCCCGAGGACTATAAGGAAATCGCCGGTATTTGGTCGAATGAAGAGGTCGCGCTTCCCGACGATCCGCCGGGCGACCTGGAGGTGGTTGAAGGCATGCCTGAAGGCGGTAAGATTCATGACCTGGTGGGCGAACCGTCTGCTTTCACGCCCGACTACGCCCCCGAGGAAATGTTTGAGATTGCCACCAAGCTGTACAAGGCTTCGCGGTAGCAGCGAGATAATAGATCTAGGGTCAGGACCCTTATGAGCGGTTAACGTGTACTATCCTGAGGCGCGGCCAGGCGCTTCACCGTCAGGGGCTCTGGCACAGGATGCGCAGCAGCTCATCGAGTGTGGGATTGAAGCCGAACACCCACAGCCGCCACACGGGGGCGGTGGCGAGTGCTGCGGCTGCGACGAAGGATGCCCAAATAAGGCTACTGCGTACCGTGCCGCTCACGGATCAGTCCTCGCACTTTCACGCCGGCCTTGCTGCAGTAAAACCCATCCCACAATGAGCATCACGGCTCCCCAAACGATGAAGCCTGCATCCCAGTATATCCACTGGTCGGGGTTTACCCGCTCGTTTACGTGATGGATGCCGAGCAGATGGTGATCGACGAGGCCCTCCACGACGTTGAAGGCGCCAAATCCGATGAGCATGGATCCGGCCAGCAATTTCGTGGACCAGAAAAGGTGCCGACGCTGGGCCGTGCGCCACAGGATGAACAAACCCGCCACCACGAAAAGATAGGTCGCGCTGTGGAATATGCCGTCCCACAGTGTGTTGATCTTCAGATTCTCGATCGTGTTGACGGGGTACCAACTGCTCAGCATATGATGCCATTGAAGAAGCTGATGCAGCACGATACCGTCGAAAAATCCGCCTAGCCCTAAACCAAACAGGATGCCTGCGGAGACCGGAAAATGCCGCTCTGGAGCCGCTGCCATGGCTTTAGCTAACGCTTCGCAGCGCTGCTATCGACGCCAGTCCGCGCAAGAAACTGGACGGTCAGAGCGGGAATGTGTTCATCGAGCCACGCGGCGGTGGCCAGCTCTTCCTGGAGATTTTGATCACAGATTACTTCAAGCTTAGCATCACCGATAGAACGCGCCGCCTCCTTGAGTATGCGGTATGAGGCGATCTCCATTTGCTCGAACGTGTAGCTTGCCAGCAAGCCCTTCATGACTTCATCGCCGGCAAATAGCCCGCTCAGGCTCTGTCCGAGAGCGATCGTTTTGCCGCCGAGGTCCTTTAGGGTCGAGCTGCTATCGTTGTGGGACTCAAGGTACGTCCGCAGCCGACGGGCCTGATCCTGCGTCTCCTTGATGTGGCGGCTGACGGCAGCGCGCAGTTCAGGGTAGTTCTCTAGGCGTCCTTCCTGGCCTGAGAGCATCGTTACGGCCTGTTCTTCCATCGCGTGTGCATCGCGAACCCACTGCATAACCCACTCGCGTGTGTCGCTCATTGTGGCCTCCTTAGCCCCCAATATGGAGTTGCTCGGGTGTCCACGGGGAGAAGCTGGACCCGACCAATGACAGCCGATTGCGAAAAATCGTTACCAGCTCAACGGGCCGCTGCGCGGTTCAGTTCCGTATAAAGGGATGTTCCATAAACCATGGCTTGTGCCAGCTTGGAAAATGGGTTTGCCTCGATCATTACATAGGCTTCTGTCGGACTACCCAAGCGTCTGCACAACGGGCATCCCAAAGGACTTCGGCTACCTTATCGGTCGGCCTGTTGAACTTCGCCAAGATCTACCGGACACGATGCGAGCTGGTGTCATGTTGATGTTGCCGAGCGGGCTCCCGCAGCTTGAAGTAGATGATCCAGCCAGGAGGATCACGCTGACGCTGTTGGCGATGATGACATCATCGCTACGCGAGATGCCGTAGATCGCACACCGTGACAAATCGCGAGGTAGGATCAGCAGCATCTTGGCGAGAGATCGCGGTTTGTCCAGTCTACCTGGTTTTGCCCGGCAGTCCTATCCGTTCAGATTGAGTTTTATAGCGTCGGCTTGGGCATTCGTAGCACCACACGGCAGCCCGGCTTTGCTGTCTCGTATGTAAGTATGCCGTTCAACTGTTGCGCCAACAGGGCGACAACCTTCGAGCCGACGCCTCGTGTCACTTCGTCCGCCGCGGGCATACCGATACCGTTATCCGACACCGTGAGCACGAGTTCACCGTCGGTGTGGAGCGCGATTAAGATCTGTCCTGATCGATCGTCGGGAAACCCGTATTTGATGCTATTTGTCACCAGTTCGTTGATGATAATCGCGAGGGGCACCGCGACTTCGCTGTGGGCATAGGCTTCATCTAGCTCGCAACGTACCGCAACAGAATTTTCACCGCTCATCTCAAGCAGCCGTCGAGCGATATCGCCAATGTATTCCTTCAGGTCGACAATCTTCGTTTGATCACGCAACGTCAGGTGATCATAGACTTCGGCCATCATTTGAATGCGCTGCGACGTCTTCTCGAGCGCCGCGGCCGTCTCCGGCCCCACTGTGCGAGACTGCAGGCGCAACATCGCGCTCAGCATGGCGAGATTATTCTTCGTACGGTGGGCTAGTTCTTGCAGCAAAAGTGACTTCGACCGCTCAGCAGCGGCTACTTTCTCCATCTCCTTGCGGAGGGCTTCTGCGACGACCGCGAAGGCGAGCGCAATGAAGACAAAAAGGATAAGAGGGAGTGCAAGTGCGGAGGACCACTGATAGCGCAATAGCCACACTACGCCTGCGACAGAAATTCCAGTGGCGATAAATCCGCTACCTCGATCGAACATCATGCCCGCGACGAAGATCGCCGGCAGCAGAAGAAATAGCCCAATGAAGCCGCTTTGCACCTCCACCGCGGCGAAGACCGCAAGACTGCAGACGCTCAGCAACGCCGAAACGCCGTACCGCACCACAAGAGGTTGCGACGGTTCCGGCAAAAGGGGCAGGAGACGCTCCATGAAGCGAGTATTCCGGGGTGCTGATCGCTGCCGCGCAGCATAAGTGGACCAAAGCTCATCATATCAGACCTCAGCAGTTGCTACTGCGTCAAGCCTGTCCCTTCATGCGACGCATGCCTATGGACGTTGCGGGTGGCTATCGATTGTCGCCCCGAGGAGGCGCGTGAGCGCCTCTACGTCGATCGGCTTTTCAATTCGCGGGGAATCGGAAAAACCGATCGGAATGATCCATTCCTCATAACCTGTGGCAAAAACAATTGGTACAGCCCGTTTCTTCAACGCATCCGCCAAGGGGAACACTTCTTCCCGCCCGAGATTGATATCTAACACAGCAGCGTCGATTGTCTTGCCGTCTGCCAGGAGTGCCAGAGCATCGGAAACGGTTCCCACTGGACCGATCACTGAGACGCCGCGAGCCTCGAGCGATCTCTGGAGATCAATAGCGATCATGTACTCGTCCTCGACCACGAGCACGCGCCGACCGCGCAAAGGGAAGCTAGGTTGCCGTTCATCATCTGCATCCTCTGACACGATCGCAGTCCTGATTTGGCAGCGCACGCCATCTGAGCCGAACTCTAGGCGCGTCTCAGCCTTCAGCTGATAGGGAAGCGCGCGCTCAATTAATTCTCTGCCGTATCCCTTGCGCGAGGGCGCTCCAGCCCCGCCCGCCATCACCACGCCTGTTTCTCGCCAATCAAGAATAACGCGTCGTTCAGGCGCTTCCTCAATGTGCCAAGCGATATCGAGTTTGCCAGAAGACTGGCCGAGAGCGCCGTGCTTCAGCGCATTGGTCGCAAGCTCGTGAATTGCCAGTGCCAACACTTGGGCCGACGCTGTAGGTAATAACGCACGGGGCCCTCGGATCGAAACTTTACCGGGCTTAACCTCGCCGTCGCCATGCGCCTTGAGCTCCACCTCTATGAGGTCATGCAAATCGATGGAACCCTGCGCCAGGAGAATCTGGACGCGGCTAAGCGCACGCAATCGACTTTCGAACTCAGCTACGAACTCCCCTGTCGATCCGCTTGTGCGCATCGTCTGGCGCGCAATCGACTGCACCACGGCGAGCAGGCTGCGGGTACGGTGCTGAAGTTCTGCCAACAAGATCTTTTGGCACTCCTGAAGTTCGTGCATGCCGTGGACGTCTGTCGAGGTTCCAACCCAGTCGCCCTCGTCTGTTACAGGCCGTGCGCGGGTCTGATGCCAACGATATTCGCCATCATCAGCCCGCCGAATTCGATGTTCGGCGTAGTATCCACCCGTTTCTCGCGCCTCCGCCCATGCAGCAATCGTCTTGTGGCGGTCCTGAGGATGAATGGCATCGATCCAGCTGAAACCCTTACTCGTTTCGAGCGGATACCCGGTATACGCAATCCATTGCGGACTGGCCCAAGTGCGATCGCCCGTCGCCGTTGTCCGAAACACGAGTTGAGGTACGTTCGTCGCCAGCAATCGGAACAACGCTTCGCTCTCGCGCACGCGTCGTTCGGCGGCTCGACGCTCAGTTAAATCACGGAAGATTTTGACAAACCCTGTACCATCTGCAAGCGGCGTGACCACGCCCGCCCCCAAAAGCGGGAGCCATCCTTTCTCTGATGCCAGCGCTTCTGATTTCAAATGGTAAAGTATCGGATAGTCAGGTGGTGCTGATACTGCATTTGACGCCCGGATGACATACCGGAACTCTAAGCATCGGAAGGCGTTCCTAACCTAAATCGCCCTCCGAACCCGTCTCCCACAGGGCACCAATGTCAGATCTTGCAAAGCTTGCGGCACGGGTAATTACTGTTGCTCGAGAGAACAGCATAACGATCGCAACTGCTGAGTCCTGCACCGCCGGATGCCTTTCCACTCTGCTGGCTGATACCCCCAACGCAGGTGAAGTATTTCAAGGCGGGTTCGTCGTCTATTCAAAGCGGCAGAAGA
This sequence comes from Pseudomonadota bacterium, assembly GCA_023422485.1. GTDB lineage: Bacteria > Pseudomonadota > Alphaproteobacteria > Rhizobiales > Beijerinckiaceae > Methylobacterium. Next base: position 25,385 of record JAGTAM010000687.1, read on the forward strand.
TCGCCGCACTTGGTGTCCCGCCAAATCTCATCAAGGCTCATACCGCAGTTAGTAGACAAGTAGCAGAGGCGATGGCGCAGGGTGTGATTGATCGGTGTGCCGCCAATCTTGCGATTGCGATCACCGGGGTTGCGGGACCGGTGCCCGACGAAGACGGCAATCCTGTCGGTCTCATGCACATCGCCGTGGCTTGCCGCGATCGGGGCATTCGGCACGTGGAGCATCAGTTTGAGGGTGACGACCGTTCCGCATTGCGCGCGTCAGCTATGGAAGCTGCTTTGTTGACTGCAAGAGAATGGCTCCGCCAAATCAGCACACTGGATCGACGCCGATGAAGACCCGCTGTACTGGCGAGTGCGCCGAGTTTCGCATGATTTTGCTTTGTCTCGAATTTCCGTTTGTCCGCGCCGGATTGTTGAAACCAATTGACGCCCCTGTAATGGATGCGCCGCCGCTGCTCCAAGCGTGAAAAAGCAGAAACGCACGGCCTTGTTCGCCCCAGCGAATTCCTCGCCGCGCCGACTTCCTATTCCGCCGCGAGACGTGTACATTTTAATCATCCCATGACAACTCAACACGGTGAGAGCCGCCAGCTTCGGTTTGACTTCGGTGTCCACGACACCGTCGCCGACGCGATCGGCGGTGCGCTGGCCCAGTGGCGTGACGCCAACCGGATCACCCAGTGCAAGCTCGCCGACGCCGTCCAGAAAGTCCGCGAGGCGCGTCGGTGCCGGTTGCGGCGACAGAAGGTGCGCGTCTTTCTCTGCGAGTTGGACGTCCACGCGCTGATCTTTGACGGGCGCCGCACCTACCAGCGCGACGGGCGCATGCACTGGCGGGTGATACCGCGCAAGGGTACCGGCTGGGTCGAGTATCCGCTGACTGGCTTCCGCGAAGCCGACCTCGGCGATCCGGTGATCGAACGGCTGGTGCTGCGGGTGCGGGAGCGGATCAAGTGGTGCTCCAAGTACCACAAACTGTCGTTCTTCACGCTGTCGCCCGACGGCATCTCCGGTGGCTGGGACGACGACTTGGATGTGGAGATCATCGCCCGGGTGATCACCGAGGACGCGCTACGCAAGGCCAAGTGGACAGCGCGGTACGTTCGGCGAAAGGCTTCGAATCCCGGAGGTCCCCCATGAACCTGCTCGATAAGATGAGTGGGGAAGAAAAGATGTTGCCCATGGAGCGGACCCGACGCTGCGCTAGGGCGAGCCTAAGGTGAGGAAACTGCTCCCGGCAGCACGGATACTGCTCAGCGGCAATCCGCCGAATGGCGGGCGGCCGTTAAAAGCCGCAAACCAAGCCTCGCTCTGGCATGCCGGTCAGCGCCGGAAGGGGAAGAAGCAGGAGCCCTACATCAACCACCTAATGGAGGTCTCACAGATCGTCGCTACCTCCCCGGAAGGCCGCGGAGATGAGAACGTCATCATCGCGGCGCTGATGCATGATTTGATTGAGGATCAGGAGATCACGGCGGAACGATCGCCGAAATGTTCAGCCGGGACGTGGCGGAGTTGGTGCTTGAAGTGACCGACGACAAGTCACTCGACAAGCAGATCCGCAAGGCTCTGTAGATCGCCAACGCGCCTTACAAGTCATCACGCGCTGCACTGATCAAGCGGGCCGATAAAATCAGCAACGTGTCGGCAGTGGCGGACGATCACCAGTTCACTGGGAGTTGGAACGCCGCATCACATATATCGAGTGGTCACGCGCCGTGGTGCGAGGATTGCCCATCGCATCGGCGTGCCTGCTCCAGCAGTTCGAGGAAGCCACATCCGGAGCCGATATTTCGAACAGAGGGGAACGACTGAACTGTCCTCGTGGTGCAACGCATCACGAGGACCTAAGCAGGAGTCATGTCAGCCCTCCCAGGAGGACTAGTTTGGAACTCTAGGATGGCCAATAGGTGCGTTGCACCTTGATGCCCCGGCGCTTGCAGGGTGGCTTGCATACCCGTTTCTGACGCCGCGACACCTTACAGACCTGTAATCAGGTAAGGTGAACCCTGGAACGGCTGGACGCTGAGACCGCGGAAGCGCCGTACTTGACGAGCGCTGCATCGCGGGCCCGATGCTCGACGTAGGCCTTTAATTTCTCGGGCGATCGTGATCCGGCGCCGGCCAGAGTGCAGGGTGCAGGGTGCAGGGTGCAGGGTGCATTGATGATGATGTTATTGATATGGGCTCCGAAATATTTCGCCGAAACCGTATCGAATATCTCGATCAGGATTGCCGTGTCATCTGAAGAAAATCCACCTGAAGCCAGTCGCTGATGGGGAGTCGCGCCATGCAAGTTCTCCGTTTCGGCGCGTCCGATCGTGCGTTGCCGACCCAATATGGGGGCACGACGCTCTCAGGCAATAGGGCTGGGGCCTGATGGTTTCAGAAATGTATGATCCGGAGGGGCCGCGGTTAACACTGCTCGCGCACGAGCAAATCCTTCTTCTCCATCCCCGATTGCACGATGTGCAAGATCGCCGGATCAGGCGTGCGCACCAGGCTGTAGGCCTCCTGCGGCGTGCCGTTCATCCACTGGGCGAACTCATCCTCGGTGCGCAACATCACCGGGCAGCGGTCGTGATTGATGCTGGCCGTCACCGCGTTGGCCGGCGTCATCATGAACGCGTAGGTGTTCAGCTTTAGAACGGCCCCGTCCTTCTAGAGGATGCCCTTCCATCTCTTCCAGATGCCCGCAAACGCGAATAGCGGACGCGGATCCTCGGGATCCTTCAGCGCGAACCAGTGCCACTTGGCCGGCTTGCCGTCGTCAGGCTCACAGAATGCGCTGACCGGGATGAGACAGCGCCGCTCGTCAAACGATTGCCGCCAGAACCGACTTTCCAGCACCTTGTCGTCGCGGACGTTGGTCACGCGCCGTGGCGCCTTTCCGGGCTGCGGCAGCACGAACCCCCATGACATGGTGATCAGTTCGCGCTCGCCATCCTCAGCCTGGCGCACGACCGGCGCGGCGTGGCCGGGGAAGATGGCCTGCAGCGGCGCGATCTGGGTGGAGCGATTATGGGGCACCCGGAAGAGCCGGCGGATCGCGTCAACGTTGCGGGTCTGGGAATAGAGATTGCACATTCGTGCCAGATAGCACGAAAGGCGGGCGAGCGCGTCATTGAAGGGAACAATGGCGCACTCGTCCACGCATCGCCACTTTGCCGGAGCGGATTGACCAGCCGATATCAAGCTATCGGCCGCTCCAGAAAGCGGATCAGCCAGTCTTCCGCTCCGATGGGATAACTACCCGAGTGATCAGGGGTTCCAAAATTAACAAAGGAACTCCTCAAACACAGTGTCGCTTCCCCGCATGACTTCTTCAACCAACGCCGGCGAGAAGCTTCGCGCTCACGCCTGTAAAAGCGATAACGGAAAGTTTCCTGACTTCTCGCGCGACCCAGCGGGCACCGATCTGCCCCTGGGTGACGGCGTGTCCCGATGGGAGCACCTTCGCGGCGTTTGATCTGGGCGCGGATCGCCGAGCATGCCCGCGCCGTAGTCCGGAGCTAAGCCAGGCGCCTGACGTCCAATCAAGATGGAAACAAGCGCGGAAAGAAAACGAAGTACAGCGCACTCAACACCAAAATGGCCATCAGTGTCGAACCGATAAGAACGCGCAAATTGGAGCGCGTGCGGCTGCCTTGGCGCGCTTCTACCGTTGTGCGCTCGGTCGGTGATTCGTCGTTATCCATCCGTGCCACGCGAAACTATTCCTTTGAGTGTCGGGCGAGCCTCATACTTCCAAACGTGTGAAACTACCAATTGATCCACAAACATGCATTCACTTGAGCTGATCCCCGCGGCGCGGTCCACCTTGGCATCGACCGTCGGCGGCGCCTTGTGCGCCTCCGCCTGGATGTGCAGCTTCGGCGTGCGGGGTGCGCTGTTCGAGCGTGAAGGTCACGCCCTACACTTCGGACCGAGGAGGCCATTGCGGCGCTCGTTGGCGACCCAGCTGTCGGCCTCCGCGAAGCGAACCATGGTACTCGACCGGCATGCATCTATCGTATGCGACTACGTGCAAGGGCCAGCCCCGCTACGGCGGGGCTTTTGCTGGCCGCCGCAGGAGCATCTGGTCACCGCCGCACCGGAAATTTCAACTGCCTCCGATGACTCTTTCCGGGATGGTGACCATCGCGTAGCGCGCACGATGCTCGGCGTAGGCGGCGAGCTTTTCTGGCGCCCGGGAGCCAGCGCTTGCCATCGTGCAGAGCGCGTCCACGATGACGTCATCAATTCGGTTGTCATCGTAAGCGGCCGACACGCTATCGAAAACCGAAATCAACATTTCGGTTTCGTCGTCGTCAAACCCTGCGGCGGTGAGTTTTTGGTGTGAAGCTGAGGTCATAGCAGAGGCCCTTCCGGGCGCCTGTTCGTCACCATTCAGATTCCATATGTTACAGCAAGCTCCGGAGCGGTTTGCAGTCCGGAGCTTGCGAGGCTGCACATGAGACCTGAGGACATCTCACGCACAGCCACCAACGCTCAACAATCCAATTTGTTCCGCTTCCAAGCGGCGGCTGCCGCAATCCTCTGCGCAGCGTGGATCTGCTGGCACGCCAAATATTGTCACTGGACGGGACGAGCAGGCACACACTCTTATCGACAGGGCCAACGTGCGCGAGCGCATTTGGTGGCGTGACCGCCACACGAAATTTGATCTTATTAGGAACGGTTGCAGCCGAACACATTGGATTTTGCTGGCCGATTTGGAAGAAGATGTCCCCAAAGTCGATTGAGCCGCACCGCGTCGCTCTAGCGCTCAGCAAAAGCTCGTTGGTGGCCATCCCGTTGGCGTTCCTTTTTTGTTATGCGCGTTACTCAGATGAACCTGATGGCCCTGTTGTCTGCTGTCTCGTAGCCTTCCCGCGCTAAACGCTAGATAAATTGCGGCACATATACACGATCGCTGGCAAGCTCATCCGCCCCGGGAGCGCGGCAACCCTGATGGAAACTGGGCTGCCACTGGTGAGCGCGATAAGACCACGCTGATCCGCAGGCTGTTGACAAGCTAATTGGCGTGGGCAATGAGCGATGAATTACATCCTCGCTATCGCGACTGGTACAGCCGGACCCTACGGTCGCAGTGCTTCACTAGTGAACCACCAACGCGTTACTAAATCAGCCTGCGGCGCAATTAGTGGATTGAGCGAATAACTGCTATGGTTGCTTATCGCTGCTTTGTGAATGGCGTTACAGCGACTGGGAGACGCGACTGTGCTCTTGCCAACCCAATGGGAGCAGGAGCACATGCCTACCCTCAAAGAACCTAAAACAGGTACATTCGATGCGGCCGATTTGGAGGTCCTCGACGCCGCGGTGAGCGATGCTTGGGCCGTACTTTCCAACCCCAAGCACAGCAGACCATGGGCCTATACCCGCGAAGAAGTCGCGCGTCACGTGATCAACGAAGCGGCCAAAGGTCAGCGTGACCAAGCCACTTTGACGAGACACGCAATTGCTCAGCTTCTGAAGGTATGAACAGCGTAGGCTAATCCCTCGTAGCGGGCAGGCTCACGGGGCTAAGCTTGGAAGGCTATGCCATGTCGCTGTCCGTAGGAGCGACGTGTTAGCGGCACGATGCATCAGTTTTCTGCCTAATCTTGATCAATCGGGTTGTCACCAGAACACAAGGCTGCTGCCGGATTGATCATGGACTCGGTTTGATGACGGCTGATGTTGGAACCGTATGGCGGGGTAAAAAGTTGGCGCTGGAGTAATCGCCCAGATTGCGTGACGTCGGATCGAGAAGAAAGGGCCACGATGACACAGGAGGAGTTTGTAGGGCGTTTGGCATTGCTACGACCGCGTGATGCTTACACGGTAGATTATTCCACTTTCGAGCAGATATTTTTTCGGGTCGCTGAGGACGACAGCGCACTGACCCGATGTGAAATTTTGGCTAAAACGCATGGTTGCACCGTCGTCCATGACCGACCAAACCAGCTTTTCCGCTTCATTCGCGTAGCCTAACTCTGAGAACCTTAGCTGACCGGCATTGGCTGGGGCTCGAAATACACCGCGACGCTCCGCTATCCACAGCACGGACATCGCGGCCGGCTGGCGAGAATTGCCAGCGGACGTGGCGCTCGTATGGGCACACCAACTTTGCGGCTTACGTCCTTGATGAGACGAGTAACGGCCTCGGCGCGAACACAAACCAGCGCCTCTGGATATTGCGCTGCTCTATGAACGTCCACGGTGGGCTGGCGGAGCAGCGATGGTGAACTTCACCGACATCATACTCTAATCAAGCTGGTTCATACCGCGAACCGCAAGCTGGTGAACGGCATGCACGATGAGGGATTTTTCTGACCAACAAGGCGCGATATGTATGCCGCGGGGAAGCGATGGTCATCGCAATTGCTGCCGGTCAGATCGAAAAGGGGCGATTCAACAACAAGCTTCTGTTCTCGGAAGACCTCTGGTGACCGCACCAACGCAAGCCCAGATTTAACGGTAGCTTGACCCAGTCACTGAACAGAATGGAAAGCGCACGATCGCAATCTTCGCAATGCGCTCGGCTCCTTGCTCCTGGGGTTGACGGAGCAAATGTTGCAAAGTATTCAAACGAAATGTCATCGCACCATCGAATATGAGCCGGCGGGCCCCAGACGAACTTCTGGGGAAGGGGATTTGCAGCCCTATATCGGCCCGTAGCTAAATCGGTAGAGCCTCTACCTCATAAGTGGACCGGTGTAGGTCGAACCCTGCTGGGGCGACCATCAAACCCAGCGCAAACTAAGTGCCGTCTTGCGCGTAAATTTCCCTAGCGACGCCCCACGATGACGTTCAAGCAGCTCTGATCTCCCCCCTAACCGCGATATCTGCACGTGTGCCCAGCCCATTTTCCCCACCGTCCCTGCATAATATGCGGGCGTGATGTCTTTTCATTCTCGCCTTAAGAGAAGTCCCTTGCAAAACTCAAAGTTGTGTTTATATTACTTTAATCGACCTTTGCTTGTGACGTCATTCAGAGCCAGTGTGCTCCGTCCGATTTCCCTCTCAAAATAAATCGATCCAATCCCGCAAGGCACCGCGGGAACCACAACGATTATTTCGAAAGGAAATCGTTATGACTACCGGCACCGTTAAGTGGTTTAATCTCACCAAAGGTTTTGGCTTCATTCAGCCGAATGATGGCGGCGCAGATGTTTTCGTCCACATCTCCGCTGTGGAGCGTGCAGGGATGCATTCGCTCGCAGAGGGCCAGAAGGTCCTTTACGAGATTGTGCAGGATCGCAAGACGGGCAAAAGCTCGGCGGGCAATCTTCAAGTCTCCTAACAATTTCATTCGCCCGGCTGACCACGGATGTACTGGCAGCAGAGCTGAGTGACGCGAGAGGTCGGGTAGCACACACCCGACCTTTTTACTTTTTAGCGACGTCGCGTTCTTTCACGAGATCCGGCCGTCCGCCTTCCAGTTCCTTGGCATCACGCACCCGGCGCAATTCTCTGAACATCGTTGCCCTGGACACCTTCAGCATGGCCGCAACGTCGTGCGAGGACAGCTCGCCTGCATCCAGGAGCTTGCGAGCTCTGACGACATCTGTTGGCTCCATCACGCGGCGGCGGCCTGGCAGTTTGCCCCGCGCCTTGGCGGCTGCGAGCCCGGCTCTAGTTCGTTCCAGGATCAGAGACCGCTCGAACTGTGCTACGGCGGCCATGATGTTGAGCACGAACTTACCGGTCGATCCCTTCGTGCTCAATCCATCCTCAGTTGTGATGAAGTGGATGCTGCGCTTCTCCAGGTCCACGAGGATATTGACAAGGTGCGGCAGCGACCGGCCGATCCGGTCCAGCTTGAAGCACGCCAGAGTATCCCCTTGGTTGAGCACAGCGAGGGCCTTGGCGAGCTGAGGCCTATCATGGCGAGCGCCGGAAGCCTTCTCGACATAGATCTGTTCCGGCTCCACTCCCAATCGGCGAGCAGCATCAACCTGAGCGTTCAGGTTCTGATCTTTCGTACTGACCCGTGCATAAAACACCGTTTTAGCCATCGCCTTGCCCCTCGTCCGTTGAGACAGGATTTTGAGACTCATACATGCGCCAATTCTGACACCAGTCAATGAGACTGTAGCAAAAACGAAGGTTTTTGAGCTTCAACCTCAATTGGCTTATCGATCCGGTTGCAGAACGGTGCCCAGCAGCTGCGCGTGCAGACGGTAGGACGGCACGAGTTTTATGTCGGCGTGCCACCTACCGCAAACTGGACACTAAGCATGTTCTGGCAACGAGCTTCGAGCTGTCGATCCAACGTCTCTGCAGTGTCAATGAGAAGCGGCGCTGGAACGCGCGAGACTGCCGTTCAGTCGACTTTTGATCGCTGACCCGACCTCAAACTAAGGCGTCGGTGTATTAATTGATTGCTACCATCACAAATGTGCCGCGCCCACAAAGTCGCCGCGCGCCGGTTTTGAGGTTCTCAGCCAACAGTTCTACATAGATGGTCATCGAGCGGCGGCCTGATGTGACGAGGCGCGGGACCAATTCAATGACCTCCCCGTTCTGGACCTGACTGACGAAATCGACATGCTGCGATGAAACCAGCACCACGGCTTTGCGGCAATGCCGCGATGCGACCACGAAAGCGGACTTGGCCATGGCAGCAAGCGCATTGCCGCCATAAAGGCTGCCGTAGTGGCTGGTCTGCTCGGGAAAGACAAGCTCGACCATCCGCAGATCGCCGTCCTCGGACGTTGGCGCGATCAGCAATGGCGGCAAGCGTCCGCCATAGGCAGAAAGTCCATCGCCGACGGCCACCATATTGAAGCGGCCACGCCCACACAGGCGCCGCTCGCCGGAAAGCGGGGCCTCCGCGATCATCTCCACTTCCGCCGACAGCGAACGCTTGCCGACACGAATAACGCGGCCGGACAGTTCGATGATTTCGCCGAGGTTAGCCGGGGCAGTGAAGTCGATCCTTTCGCACGAGGCCGTCACAAAATCCACCTTGGCATGGCGCGAGGCGGCGATGAACGCCACCTTATCCATGGAGGCCAATCCGACGCCACCAAACATCGTACCGTGGTGATTGGTATCGCCAGGAAAAACGATATCGATCAGCCGCGTTACGGGCTGCGAAGGACCTGCCGCACTCATTCGGCTGCCCCAGGAGTGCCAGCCCGCAGCCGCCGCGCTGCCGCGACCATGTTTTCCAATGCCGGCTTCACTTCCTCCCATTTGCGCGTCTTGAGACCGCAATCGGGATTGACCCAGATCTGCTCGGGCGCCAGTCGCTCTTTCGCCTTCTCCAGCAACCGGATCATGTCATCCACACTCGGGCATCGCGGTGAGTGAATGTCATAGACACCTGGTCCGATCTCGTTGGGATATTTGAACTGGGAGAAGGCTTCCAACAACTCCATGTCGGACCGCGACGTCTCAATAGAGATCACGTCGGCATCGAGGGCCGCGATGGAGGGCATGATGTCGTTGAACTCGCAGTAGCACATGTGCGTGTGGATCTGCGTGTCGTCGGCGACGCCAGCGGCGCTGAGGCGGAAGCAATCCACCGCCCACGTGAGATAGGCGTCCCAATCCGCCTTGCGCAGCGGCAATCCCTCGCGCAGCGCAGGTTCGTCAATCTGGATGAGGCGGATTCCCGCTTTCTCCAGGTCGACAACCTCGTCGCGGATAGCAAGCGCAATCTGTTTGCACGTCTCCGAACGCGGCTGGTCATCACGCACGAACGACCACTGCAGGATCGTGACAGGTCCCGTCAGCATGCCTTTCATCGGCTTGGTGGTGAGGGACTGTGCGTAAGCCGACCATTTCACGGTCATCGGCTGCGGCCGGGTGACATCGCCGAAGATCACCGGCGGCTTGACGTAGCGAGATCCATACGACTGCACCCAGCCATTCTGGGAGAAAGCGAAGCCCGCGAGTTTCTCGCCAAAGTACTCGACCATGTCGTTGCGCTCGAACTCGCCATGCACGAGCACGTCGATACCCAGTTGCTCCTGAATGCGGACGGCATTCTCCGTTTCTTTCTCCAGGAATGCTTCGTAGACGGCATCCGTCATCTCGCCCTTGCGGTGTGCCGCGCGCGCCTTGCGGATTTCCGTCGTCTGCGGGAATGAACCGATCGTTGTGGTTGGGAATGCCGACAGCGGCAGGCGGGCCTTCTGCTTGGCGCGGCGCTGGTCAAATGCACTCTGCCGCTCCAACTCCTTGGCGGAGACGGCAGCCATGCGCTGAGCGACAGCCGGATTATGAATCCGAGCAGATGCGCGCCGGCTGCTGGCTGCGCTGTCACTGACATTAAATGCAGCTTCGACGCTCTCTTTCCCGTTGGTGGCGGCAGAGGCAAGCGTCACCGCTTCACTCAGCTTTTGCTTAGAGTATGCCATCCAGCTTTTCAGCTGAGCATCGAGTTTGGTTTCGCCATCCAGATCGACCGGCGCGTGGATCAGAGAGCACGATGGCGCAATTTGCAAAGCGTTCGTACCGCGCGCGGCGAGCGCCGTCTCGATCAGTGCAAAAGTCTTCTGCAGATCGTTGCGCCAGATGTTGCGGCCATCGACGACGCCAAGTGACAGGGTGCGCTCCGCAGGCAGGGTTTTTAGAATGCGGCCGAGCTCACTCTGTCCGCGCACAAGATCTACGTGATGCCCCTCCACGGGAAGATCAGCAGCTACGGCCAGATTGTCGCCATAGGCACCGAAATAGCTCGCAAGCATGATCTTAGGCGCGGATGCTACGAGCTGCTTATAGGCTAGCCGCAGTGCCCGCTTTTGGGCTTGGGATAGATCAAGAGCGAGAACTGGCTCGTCCATCTGGACCCATTCGGCACCAGCTGCTTTCAGCCCCGCCAAAAGTTCAGCATATACCGGAAGCACGGCTTCAAGCAGAGTAATGGGATCGAACTCTTCACCCTTGGCCTTGCCGAGCGTGAGGTAGGTGACCGGGCCGATGAGAACCGGCCGCGTCAAAATTCCAAGGGCCTTTGCTTCGTTGAATTCATCAATCGGCTTGCGCGACGAGAGAGAGAACGTCTGGCCTTTATGAAATTCCGGAACGATATAGTGATAGTTCGTATCAAACCATTTCGTCATTTCCATCGCCGGAGCGCTTTTGCTGCCGCGCGCCATTGCGAAATAGAGATCGAGCGCGTGCTGCCCAGCGCCGCGTGCTGCCTGCTCCATGGCTGCTCGCGCGGTGCCATTTGCATGCGTCGGCTGTGACGACACATCTTTCAGGAAACGCCCCGGGACCGCACCGAGCGTGGCGGACATATCGAGCATCTGATCGTAGAATGAAAAGTCATTGGACGGGATGACAGCCACGCCCGCATCGCGCTGCAATTTCCAGTGCCGGGCACGCAGCTCGGCACCCATTGCAAGGAGCGCTGGCGCGTCGATATCGCCTTTCCAATAGGCCTCCGTAGCCTGCTTGAGTTCGCGCCTGAAGCCGATACGTGGAAAACCGAGATTGGCAGCTTGGATCATGATGTTCTTTCCTTATTTCGATATGTGTGGGGTGCCGCCCATGTGGGCGCGGCCATGGGAAGCGATGAATTGAAGAAGAGTGATGATGCGGTGCTGACGCGCTGATAACCCACAGCCAAACCTTGGGCGTAAACGCGCAGACAGGATCGCGGCGGTCGACGGCACATCAACGGATGTCGGCAGCAAGGCGAGCCACGCGAGCACGCACGTAACTGCATCTTCCGCGCCGAAGCGGCCACGAAAGGCAGTTTCAATCAGGCGGCCCGGATCGGTCTGATCATCGTCAGGCGCTGCGCGCGCGCCAAAGACGTGCGCGCGAGCTTGCGGCGCACATCCATGTGGATGCGCACCATGGCGACGTTCGATACGTGACTGATCCGGCCGCGACACGCGTCGCGGTAAAGCCATTTGTCAGATCGTCTGAATGGAATAAGTGCGGATTAACGCGTCAGGTGCCGGATAAGCACGCGGCTGATGAATCATCGCTCGACCTCCGCCGATACACCCCGACCGGCTCGTATGGGGTTAAACCGGCGGTAGGTCTCCTGGCTCGCGGGCGCTGAGTGCTCGCCTTCCCGGAGTATCCACTCCAGTGGCTCGATGAGCACTCTTCACCGCTTACAGTTGCGGGGACAGCTTCGGACTTGCGGGTTTCCCCGTTCACCGAATTCCCTGTTATCCCCTCGCGGGGACCGTCGGCCTCGCTGCTGTAGCAAACGACTGCGGTCCTGTCGAGGTCTCAATCCCAGCTCAGTGCGCCGCCATTCTGGTATTCGATGACGCGAGTTTCGAAGAAGTTTTTCTCCTTCTTGAGGTCCATTGCCTCCGACATCCACGGGAACGGGTTCTCGCTATCCTTGAAGACCGGCGTCAGACCAAGCTGCGCGCAACGGCGATTAGCGATGAAGTGCATGTATTGCTCGCACAGCGCCGCGTTGAGACCGAGGAAACCGCGAGGCATCGTATCGCGCCCATAAGCCGCTTCCAGCTCGGCTGCTTCGCGTAACATGCCGCGGATTTCGTCCTGGAACGACTTGGTCCAAAGATGCGGGTTCTCAGCCTTGATTTGATTGATGACATCGATGCCGAAGTTCAAATGAATGCTCTCGTCGCGCAGGATGTACTGATACTGCTCGGCGATGCCGACCATTTTGTTGCGTCGGCCGAGCGACAAAATCTGCGCGAAACCGGTGTAGAACCACATCCCTTCGAACACGACGTAGAAGGCGACGAGGTCCTTGAGGAAGCTTTGATCAGCTTCCGGTGTGCCGGTGGCGAAGTTGGCATCGTCGAGGTTCTTCGTGTGCTTCAGTGCCCAGGCTGCCTTGTCGGTGATCGAGGGCACTTCACGGTACATGTTGAACAACTCGCCTTCATCCAGGCCGAGGCTTTCGACGATGTACTGGAAGGTGTGCGTGTGCACGGCTTCCTCGAACGCCTGACGCAGCAGGTACTGACGGCATTCCGGGTTGGTCAGATGACGATAGATCGCCAGCACGATGTTGTTCGCGACCAGAGATTCCGACGCGGCGAAGAAGCCAAGATTGCGTTTGATGGTACGGCGCTCATCGTCGGTCAGGCCGTCGCGCGACTTCCACAGCGCGATATCGGCCTGCATGGAAACTTCGGTCGGCATCCAGTGATTGTTGCAGCCGGCGAGATACTTCTCCCAGGCCCAGGTGTATTTCAGCGGCAGGAGTTGGTTCACGTCGGCGCGGCAGTTGATCATACGCTTGTCGTCGACGGAGACGCGCGCTGCGCCGCGATCAATTTCTCCTAAGCCGGTTGAGTCAGCGGGCACAGCCGGAGTTTTAATTGGCTGCTTGCGCGGTGCCGGATTGGTTGCGGGCGTGGCTGGTTCGGACCAGTCGAGCATCGAGTATTCTCCAGGATATAATCGCAATTCAAAGTAAGGAATTCATCGCCTCCCATGGTGGGAGAGGGATGGAGCACAAGGGAAAACCGCGTTGGTTCGCCTTTCGTCGCTCCAACCCTCGCCCGTGCTGCACTCAAAAGGGGGGGGGATGCAGCATTCGCGCGAGCTATTGGCAGGCTTCGCAAGTCGGATCGTCGATCGAGCAAGCGAGCACCGGCGGGCGTTCCTCCTCAGGCGCCGACATCATGCCGCCGCTGACCGACACGGCGTTGAGTTTGCCGTCGGTGCCTTTCAGCGTGGACTTCTCGACGTGCGTGGCGGACTGCGTGCGCAGGTAGTACGTGGTCTTGAGGCCGCGTTCCCAGGCAAGCCGATACAGCGCATCGAGTTTCCGGCCGTTCGGCGCAGCGAGGTACAGGTTCAGCGACTGCGCCTGATCGATCCACTTCTGGCGGCGTGATGCGGCTTCGACGAGCCAGTGTGCGTCGATCTCGAACGCCGTGGCATACAGTGCCTTCAAATCCTCCGGCACGCGGTCGATGGGACCGAGCGAACCGTCGAAGTATTTGAGGTCGGAGATCATCACCTCGTCCCACAAACCGCGCTCTTTCAAGTCGCGCACCAGATACGGGTTCACGACCGTGAAGTCGCCCGACATGTTGGCTTTGACGTAGAGGTTGCGGAACGCCGGTTCGATCGACTGCGCCACGCCGACGATGTTGGAGATCGTTGCCGTCGGTGCGATCGCCATCACGTTGGAATTACGCATGCCGCACGTCTTCACACGTTCGCGCAGGCTGTCCCAGTCGAGTGTGGTGGACGTATCGGCGCGCAGATATTCGCCGCGCGCGTCGGCCAGCAGCTGGATCGAGTCGATCGGCAGGATCCCCCGGCTCCACAGCGATCCGTCGAACGAAGCATACCGGCCGCGCTCTTCCGCAAGATCGACCGACGCCGAGATCGCGCAATAGCTGATGGCTTCCATGCTCTCGTCAGCGAACGCCACCGCCTCGTCCGAACCGATCGGGATACGCAACGCGTGCAGCGCATCCTGGTGGCCCATCAACCCAAGCCCGACCGGACGATGCCGCAAGTTGGACCGACGCGCTTCGGGGATGGTGTAGAAGTTGATGTCGATGACGTTGTCGAGCATCCGCATCGCGGTGTTCACGGTGCGCGCCAGCCGCGCCCGGTCGAGGCCCTTTTCCGTGATGTGCGCGGCGAGATTGATCGAACCCAGATTGCAGACGGCGACCTCGCTATCTGACGTATTGAGCGTGATCTCCGTGCACAGGTTCGACGAGTGGATCACGCCGCAATGCTGCTGCGGGGAGCGGATGTTGCACGGATCCTTGAATGTCACCCACGGGTGGCCGGTCTCGAACAGCATGGGCAGCATCCGCCGCCACAGATCGACTGCGCGCAGACGACGGGCGACCTTCATCTCCATGCGTTCGGCTTTCTGCTCGTAGTACGCGTAGCGCTCGGCGAAGGCCTTGCCGTAGAGATCGTGCAGGTCCGGCGTCTCGTCCGGCGAGAACAGCGTCCACTGGCCGTCCTCGGCGACGCGCTGCATGAACAGGTCCGGCACCCAGTTGGCGGTGTTCATGTCGTGCGTGCGGCGGCGGTCGTCACCGGTGTTCTTGCGCAGGTCGAGGAATTCCTCAATGTCGATGTGCCAGGTTTCGAGATAGGCGCACACTGCGCCCTTGCGTTTGCCGCCCTGGTTGACGGCGATGGCCGTGTCGTTGGCGACCTTGAGGAACGGCACAACGCCCTGGCTCTTACCGTTGGTGCCCTTGATGTGCGCACCGAGACCGCGCACGCGGCTCCAGTCGTTGCCGAGACCGCCGGAATATTTGGCCAGCAGCGCGTTGTCTTTGACGGCTTTGAAGATGCCGTCGAGATCGTCCGACACGGTCGTCAGGAAGCAGGACGAAAGCTGCGGGCGCAGTGTGCCGGAGTTGAACAACGTCGGTGTCGAGCACATGAAGTCGAACGACGAGATCAGGTCGTAGAACTCGATGGCGCGCGCTTCACGGTCGATTTCCCGGATCGCGAGGCCCATGGCGACGCGCATGAAGAATGCCTGCGGCAGCTCGAAGCGGATGCCCTGTGTCTGCAGAAAGTAGCGGTCATACAACGTTTGCAGGCCGAGGAACTGGAACTGCAGATCGCGTTCCGGCTTCAGCGCGGCGGCGAGTTTGGCGAGATCGTAACGTCCGAGTTCGGGATCGAGCAGTTCGGCCTTGATGCCAGTCGCCACATAGGCGGAAAAGTATTCAGCATAGCGCGTCGCCATATCGGCTTGGGTTGCCTGATCGGAGCGTGCATTCACGAACGACAACGCCTCGGTGCGTAGTTTGTCGAGCAGCAAACGTGCGCTAACGTAGGCGTAATTCGGCTCCTGCTCGATCAGCGTGCGGGCGGCCATGATCGGCGCCAGCGCCAGTTCATCAAGCGTGATGCCGTCGTAAAGATTGCGATGGGTTTCAGCCAGGATCGGCTCGGCCGAGACGTCGGCCAGACCGGAGCAGGCCTCTTCTATCACACGTGTCAGGCGCACCTGATCGAGTGCCGAAAGGCTGCCGTCGGCGTTTTTGACATTCAGTTTGAGCGCCGGCAGCGCTTGCGACGCGGTCTTCCTCTCGGCGGCCCGCTCGCGGGCGCGCTCTTCGCGATACAGCACATAAGCGCGAGCGACCTTGTGATGCTCGCCGCGCATCAATGCCAGTTCAACCTGATCCTGTACTTCCTCGATGTGGAAGGTCCGGCCGGTGTCCCCACGGCGTGTCAGGGCCGCGACGATGTGAGCGGTCAGCTCCTCGACGATTTCATGGACACGGCGCGAAGCGGCTGCGCGGCCTCCCTCTACGGCGAGGAACGCCTTGGTGACGGCGACGGTGATCTTGCTGGGGTCGAACGGCGTGACGGAGCCGTTGCGGCGGATCACCTGGAAGGCTGGTGTCGCTTTGGATGAGGCGTCGCCAGCGGCAGCCCGGCCAGTGCTGGAAGGACCGGATCCCGATGATCTGGCTTCGAGAGTGAGAGACATTTCAGCATACCCCTAAATCTTGAAGGGGGCATGGGCCGAGCGGACGCGTGCGAAGAATGGCGCAAAACAGCGCCCACAGACCTGCAAGCGACCACCGGGACACCCCGCCCGAGGACGTTATTCGCTTGTCGCGGCAGGTCTCCTGGCTCGCGGGTCGTCGCTATTGTCTGGCCTTCCCGATGCAACAGGCATCAGTGACACGGGTCGACAACAGCTCGCCGCTTACAGTTGCGGGGGCAGCCCCGGAATCGCCTGGAAAATCAGGCTCACCGGGTTCCCTCTTAGCTCAGGACCAAACGGGCCCCGAGAACCTCGACATCCATATCTAGTTGGTGATTCTGGTTCATTGCGCAATGGGTCGTAGGGCGGTTCCATGACACCAACAGGGAACCCACAGCAAATCCACAACACGTCCCCCGTGCCACCGTTGCTGAGTGCGGGTGCATCCTTCCGCAAACACGCACATGAAACGCCGTAAATCATCTCGTCGAAATATCCTCTGGAATATAGCGATGGATCGGGTATTCCTATCTCCCGATTGCTGTGTAGAGCCTGCGGGCGGTTGGGAGGATGAGGATGTTGATCGGAAGACGAAAGGGACTTCTCGGGTTCGCTGGCCTGCTGGCCGCAGCGCTGTTGACCACCGGCCCGCTGACGACGGTAGCGCGCGCCCAGAGCGGCGACGTCGTCGTGTTCGCGGCGGCCAGCATGAAGAACGCGCTCGACGCCATCAATGCGGCTTGGCAGAAGGAGAGCGGCAAGAAGGCGGCGATCTCGTATGCGAGCAGCTCGGCTCTGGCCAAGCAGATCGAAAGCGGTGCCCCGGCCCAGGTGTTCATCTCCGCCGATCTCGACTGGATGGACTACGTCGAAAAGAAGAACCTCATCAAGGCTGATACGCGGTCCAATCTGCTCGGAAATCGCATCGTTCTGATCGCGCCGAAGGATAAGGCGCAGCCCATCGACATCAAGCCGGGCTTCGATCTGGCGAAAGTGCTGGGTGATGGGCGACTGGCGATGGGCAATGTCGACGCCGTGCCCGCCGGCAAGTACGGTAAGGCGGCACTGGAGAAGCTCGGCGTCTGGGATAAGGTCGCCAATAAGGTCGCGCAGTCAGAAAATGTGCGTGCTGCGCTGCTGCTGGTGTCACGCGGCGAAGCTGCCGCCGGTATCGTTTATCAGACCGATGCCGCCGCCGATCCTAACGTAACGATCATCGGTACGTTTCCGGAAGATACGCATCCGCCGATCATCTATCCGGCAGCTTTGACGGCTGACGCAAAGTCGCCTGACGCCGCCGCTTTCCTGGACTATATGAAGTCGGCGAAGGCAAAACCGCTTTTCGAAGCCCAAGGCTTCACGGTATTGACCAAGTGAGTTGTGCTGCGGCGGCCTGACATGACCGGCGATTTCGCGAGCTGAGGATAGCTGTTGTTTTCCATGGAATGGATGGCTCTCAGCCCGGAGGAATGGACGGCCGTTCATCTAAGCCTCAAGGTGGCGACCGTCGCCACCTTGTTCAGTCTACCGATCGGTATCGCGGTGGCCTTGGTGCTCGCGCGATATCGTTTCTGGGGCCATTCGCTGTTGAATGGCCTCGTGCTCATGCCACTGATCCTGCCACCTGTCGTAACCGGCTATCTTCTGCTGATCCTATTTGGGCGGCGAGGGCCGATTGGCAGTTTCCTGGCTGACTATTTCGGCATCGTATTTTCATTTCGCTGGACCGGAGCGGCGCTGGCTTGCGGCGTCATGGGATTCCCGCTGCTCGTCCGCGCCATTCGTTTGTCGATCGAAGCTGTCGATAGCCGATTGGAGGAAGCGGCGGGGACGCTCGGCGCCAATCGCGCGTGGGTGTTTTTTACGGTCACGCTGCCGCTCATTGTTCCAGGTATTCTCGCGGGGATGGTGCTGTGCTTCGCCAAGGCCATGGGCGAGTTCGGCGCAACGATCACGTTCGTCTCGAACATTCCCGGCGAGACGCAAACTTTGCCATCGGCCATCTATACGTTCACTCAGGTGCCCGGCGGTGACCTGGGTGCACTGCGGCTGACGATCATCTCCGTGTTTATCGCGATGGTGGCGTTGATCGCCTCTGAGGTCATGGCGCGCGCTGCTAACCGTCGCCTGGATATCGAGTGATGTTGACCGTCGACATCAAACATCCGCAGGGCGCGTTTCTCCTCGACACCCGATTTGAGACGGGTAACGGCCTGATCGCGCTGTTCGGTCGTTCAGGGTCCGGCAAGACGTCGCTGATCAATATCATCGCCGGCCTGACAAGGCCGCAGCAGGGCGTGGTGAAGATCGGCGATGCGATCCTGGTCGATACCGCGCGCGGCGTGTTCGTACCGCGCCATCGCCGGCGCATCGGCTATGTTTTCCAGGAAGCGCGGCTGTTTCCTCACATGACGGTGCGACAGAACCTGCTCTACGGACGATGGTTCGCACCTCGGACAGACCGTCGCGAGGATGTCGATCATGTCATCGATATGCTGGGCATCGGGCATGTGCTGGACCGGCGCCCCGGGCGCCTGTCCGGTGGCGAAAAGCAGCGCGTTGCGATTGGCCGGGCGCTGCTCGCTAATCCGCAATTGCTGCTGATGGATGAGCCTCTGGCATCGCTCGACGAAGCCCGTAAGGCGGAAATTTTGCCGTACATCGAGCGCCTGCGGGACGAAATTCGCATTCCCATCGTCTACGTCAGTCATTCCATGGCCGAGGTCTCGCGGCTGGCCAATACGGTCGTGGTGCTGTCGGACGGTAAAGTCGCGGCGAGCGGACCGGCGATGGACGTTCTGCACCAGCTCAATCTGGTGCCGCTGATCGGTGGTGCGGAGGCTGGCGCGATCGTTGAAGCAACAGTGGAGCGTCACGATTCCCAGTACGGGCTGACGGAGCTGAAGTCGCGCGCTGGTCTGTGGCGGCTGCCGCATCTCGACGAGCCGGCCGGTACGCGCCTCAGGCTGCGCGTTCATGCTCGCGATGTGATGCTCGCCAAGTCTGTGCCGGATGATCTCAGTGCGCTGAATATCTTCGCCGGAAACGTCGTCGATGTCGGTGGTGAAAGTGGTCCGATGGTCGAGGTCAAACTCGACTGCAACAGTGATGTCCTGATCGCGCGTCTCACCCGCTATTCGGTCGAGCGGCTGGGATTGGCTCCCGGCGTCAAGGCTTATGCGCTGGTGAAGAGCGTCGCCCTCGACCGTCGCGGGCATGCAACTCCCGCGCAGCGTGACCTGGAGGCGTGAATTTACTCGACCTCAACGAGGGCCGGCCGGTCCGCAAGTGCTGCCTTGAGCGCCTTCAGATCGGCGGCAGTGGCCGAGGCTGCAGCCGTCTCGATGGCGCGATAGCGGCGCACCACATCGCGGCCCAGATCCGAAAGACGCGCGCCGCCGCCGCCCGTTCCGCCCATCTGCTTCTCGACCAGCGGTTCACGAAAAATCCGATTGATCTCGTCGACCAGTAGCCACGCCCGGCGATAGGACATGTCCATCTCTTTGCCGGCCGCTGAAATCGAGCCGTGCCGCTCGATCAACTCCATGAGCGTAATTTTGCCGGGGCCGAGATAGCCGAAGGCTCCGAAATCGACGCGAAGCGTCAGTTTGGCCTTCCGCAGTGGGCTTCCATCCTTGCTCTCCGCGTGTGCCGCCGCTCGTCTGGTGCTGGATTTCGGAGCCTGCCGCATCGCTGCCACCGCTGTTCTTGCTTGATTTGCCGGAGAGGCATCATGCCACAAACAGGCTGAGAATGATCACGCCTGAATTGCCGAGCGACGCATCGCGCACAGATGCAAGGTGACGGCGGCGGCGTTCGAGACGTTGAGGCTCGCCAGCGGGCCAGGCGTCGCGATGCGACAGAGGCGGTCACAGCTTTCCTGGGTCAGATGGCGGAGGCCCTTGCCCTCGGCGCCCAGAACGATTGCGAGGGCGCCTGTCAGCGGTTCGTCCTCGATCATGTGGGTGGCGGTCCCCTCAAGGCCGATCCGCGTACAGCCAAGCTCGCCGAGTTCAGCCAGAGCTCGGGCCAGATTTTGCACCAGAGCGACCGGAATGAGATCGAGTGCTCCCGAGGCGCTTTTGGCGAGTACACCTGTCAGTGGTGCGCTGTTTCGGCGCGTCATCACAAGGCCCGACGCTCCGAAGGCTGCCGCGGAGCGCAGCACGGCTCCTACGTTATGAGGGTCCGTCACTTGGTCGAGAACCACGATTGGCCCGTTTGCGGTTCGCTGTACGAGATCTTCCAGAGTTTGCTCGGGAAGTGGCTCGGTTTCGAGCAAGGCGCCCTGGTGAACCGTGTCGGCACCCAGTCGCCGGTCGAGATCGCGCGGGATGACGCGCTCCGCCGTCACATTCCGGCCTGCGAGCGCATCGGCCAGCCGGCGTTCCGCGTTCTCTGTCAGCAGAAGGCGGCTGATGGTGCGGTCCGGGTTGCGCAATGCCGCTTCGACGGCATGAACACCGAACAACAGGACAGGACCATCATCCTCCTGCTTGGCATATGCTGGTGGCCCGCCATGTCCGCCGGAGCCGCGCCAGTTGCGCTGGGATTTGTCTGGTCGCTTGGCTGCCATGGCGGTTTCGCAGGTTCGAGGTTGGAGGCTTCGCTCGGATCAATCCGGCACGCCTGCGTCACTTGACCCAGGCTGCGTCAGTTTTCAATTGACAATCGCGCGGGCCGTTACGATAAAAACCGCCGTTGGCCCTGCTGGTGACGGTGGGGCGATTTTGTTTGGCCCTGACGGGCCGCGTGGAGAGGTGCCCGAGTGGCTAAAGGGGACGGACTGTAAATCCGTTGGCTTCGCCTACGTTGGTTCGAATCCAACCCTCTCCACCACCGCTTTCCTACGCACTCCCAATGCTCCCCAAGATATTGATTTGGCCTTCGCTTTGGCGGGGCTGAAGATCACCGAGGTGAAGACCGTCTGTCGGGGAATAAGGTCCGGCCGTCCCCGCTCGACTAATGCGCGTCCGCTGGCGGTGCGGCCTTGGGCTTGCGCATGAACAGCGCGAACACGGCCATGGCGGTAAACATGAGCGTCAGGATCAGGAACACGTCGGCGAAGGACATGACCAGCGCCTGGCGTCTGACCATCATCGCCAACTGCTTTACGGCCGCCAGATCGGCATCAGGCATATGTGCCGACAACTGCGCGGTCATGTTGGCCAGAGTGTCTTCTGCCACCGCCCGCCCCCAGGCGACGCTTTCATGCAAACGCGCCAAGTGCAGATCGAGCCGGTTGTTGAGCACGGTATTGATCACCGCCAAGCCGACTGCACCCCCGAGGTTGCGCATGAGATTGTACAACCCTGCGGCGTTCTTCAGTTGATCCGGCGGCAGTGTGCCGAGCGCCAGATTGTTGATCGGCACCATGCAAAGCATCAATGAGCAGCCACGCAGGATCTGCGGGATGAGCAACTCGTAGAAATCCCAATCAACGGTGATGCCGGAGGCGATGTAGGTGCCGAGGGCAAACCCAAGCGTTCCCACGAGCAGCATGCTGCGAGGGTCCATGGTCTGCGACAGGCGTCCCGCGATGGGGGCGGTGAGGAACATCGCCAGACCGGTTACGAACATCGTCTCGCCGATCATCAGTGCATCGTAGCCGCGTACTTGGGACAGGTAGACGGGATAGAGATACGTCAGACCGTAGAGTCCGATACCCATGACGAAACTGAAGACGGAGCCAAAGGCAAAGTTCAAATTCTTGAACGCGCGCAATTCGACGACAGGCTGAGGTGCGGTGAACGCGCGCCAAAAGAAAACCAGGGCGCCTGCAACCGAGAGGACCGTGAAGATCGTAATCGCGGTGTCATCGAACCAATCATTGCGCGGGCCTTCTTCGAGGGCATACTCCAGAGATCCGAGGAAGAGCGCCATGGCTCCGAAGCCGATGAAATCGAAGCGCTTGAGCAGCGAGTGATCGGGCTTGTCAAAATCGACGAGAAAGTAGACGGCAACGGCCACGCCGATGCCCGGGATGACATTGACCAGGAACAGCCAGTGCCAGGAAAACGCATCGCTCAAATAGCCGCCGATTGTCGGGCCGATCGTCGGCGCCAAGGTCGCAACGAGGCCGATCATCGGTGAAACGACACTACGCTTCGAGGCCGGAAACAGCGAAAAGGCGACAGCAAACACGCTCGGGATCATGCCGCCGCCGATAAACCCCTGCAGCGCACGGAAGATGATCATTTCGTCGATCGACGTTGCAGTCGCGCACAACAGGCTGGCAATCGTGAACCCGACGGCCGAGCTGAAAAACAGGACGCGCGTCGATAGCGCCCGGGCCAGAAAACCCGACAGCGGAATCATGATGACTTCCGCGATCAGATAGGACGTCTGCACCCAGGGAATTTCATCGGCGCTGGCGGACAGTCCAGCCTGGATTTCAGCAAGCGATGCCGAAACGATCTGAATATCCAGGATCGCCATGAACATGCCGAACACCATCGCCAGGAAGCCAGCGAGCTGGCGGCCGGTGACGCCCGCCCACGGAATGATCCTCGGATCAGCCGCGGTCGGCGTTTTTCCATCGATCGGAATGGCGTTGGACATGGCGATTATGCCGTTTGACGCTACTGACGAGACGCCGACGACCCGAGCTCAGCGTGTTGAGTGGCGCTTGGTGCAGTGCGCGTGTCGATTTGAATAACGACCGACAGGCCGGGCCGGAGTTTGCCGTTGGCCTTATCGGTGGGAACCACGATCCTGACGGGCACGCGCTGAACGATCTTGGTGAAGTTGCCCGTTGCATTTTCGGGGGGCAGCAAGGAGAACTGTGATCCGGAAGCGGGCGCGATGCTCTCTACGGTTCCTTCGATGGCCTCTCCATCGAGTGCGTCGACCCAGACGGTTACCTTCTCACCGACCGCGACGTGGGCGAGTTGCGTCTCCTTGAGGTTGGCATCGACATAGACCTTGTCGAGCGGCACCACGGCTGCGAGCCGTTTGCCCTGCGAGACATAATCTCCGACCTGAACATTCCTGTTGCCGACCACCCCATTGAAGGGCGCGCGGATCACGGTGAAGGACAGATCGCGTTCTGCCTTGGCAACGCTGACTTCGAGTTCCTTGGCGACCTGCTGGGCCTCCGCACGCTGCGATTTGAGAAGGGCGACATTGGCGTCCGCGGTTTGAATCACGGCTTCGCCGGCCTTCGCTTGCGCTATGGCCGAGTCGCGGGCCGCAATCGCTGCGTCGAGTGTCGCTTTGGCTGAGAAACCGCGATCGGCCAGCGGCTTGGTACGTTCGTAGTCGGCCTCGGTTTTGACCACGCTGGCTTTGGCGGCATCGAGTTGGGCGCGCGCCTGTGCAGCTGTCGCCTGCGCGGCGAGAATCTGAGCGTCAAACGTCTTGATGACCGCATTCTGAGTGGCGAGCTTCGCCTGCGACTGTTCGAGGGCGAGGCGATAATCTCCATCGTCAAGGCGGACGAGAACGTCTCCTTCCTTGACGTGCTGGTTCTCGACGATCGGGACTTCGGCAACGTTGGCGGCGACCTTTGGCGAGATGATTGCCATATCGGCCCCAACGTAGGCGTCGTCGGTTGAAACCATGAAGCGGCCAACCGTGAGATAGTCGTAGCCGAACCACGCCGCCGCTGAGATCAGCAGGACTGCGATGAGGCCGAACGCGAGCTTCTTTCCCGAGCGTCGGGGCGGCCGTTCGCTCATTTGGTCGGTGGCGCCGGTGTCCGGCTGCCGCTGTTGCTCCTGGGCGGGGGCGAAGCCCGTGACCGGATGTGAAGAGGCTTTTGCACCACTTTCCGGCGGTGTGGGCTCGGCGGGAAGGCGTTCCGAGGCAGCCTTCATGTAAACGGGAGTTGCGGCGTTCATTGCGGGATCCTTGGCCTACGGGCTCCGTAGGACTGTCGCCTGTATGATTGCTAAACCAGTCGGTTTGATTGAGGTTGACATAGAGCGTCCAGACGACGACATCAATAGAGAACTGAACGGTTTGGTTT
Organism: Pseudomonadota bacterium; assembly: GCA_023422485.1. Lineage (GTDB taxonomy): Bacteria > Pseudomonadota > Alphaproteobacteria > Rhizobiales > Beijerinckiaceae > Methylobacterium. The sequence goes on from JAGTAM010000687.1 coordinate 49,743, forward strand.
TATTAATTTGCGGTTCGATGCCGCAGTGCAGCATTGGCAATTCGAGAAGTGGAGGACGCCACGATGGCATCTCCTGAAAAGTCCGAAGATCTCTGCTTGGGGGCAAAACGTGGCGGCCGCCCTGCCGCCGGGACGGACCCAGTTAAGCGCCAGCAGATTCTCGAAGGCGCAGGCCGGGTGTTCTCAACACTCGGATTTGATGCGGCCAGCATGAACGACGTTGCACGTGAGGCGCGGGTCTCGAAGGCGACGCTTTATGTGTATTACGAGGATAAAGAGCATCTCTTCGCGGCGATTTGCGCGGAGCGGCGGGATCGAAATATCTCAGAGCTCATCGGACAGCTGGACGTCTCGAAGCCGTTGGCGGAAACGATGCAGGCCTTTGGTGAATCGATGCTTCAGCGCCTTTCGGATCCAGCGGTCATCGCGGCGCATCGCATTGTGATTGGTGTTGCCGAACGCATGCCCGATGTCGGGCGCGAGTTTTATGAAGCTGGCCCGCAGCGTATACGCTGGGCTTTCAAGGAGTATCTCGACCACCATGTGCAGGCCGGAACGCTCGATATCGAGGACCGGTATCTGGCCGCTGTGCAATTCCTCGAACTCGCCCAGGCCAAGATCTTTCGCGCGATGTTGTTTGGCGTGAATGGCAGCCCGTCCACGGATGAGATCAGGAAGGTCGTTGCGTCGGCGGTAAAAGTGTTTTTAGCCGCATATGGACCACGTTGCGGGCAGCCTGATGGTTCCCATATCGATGTGTGATGGGCCTGTTAAGCAGTCCGCCGTTGGCTAGTGGCGCTTTCCGTGCACGCGGGGCAATTCTGAAAACGCTGCGCTTATTTGCTTTCGAAACCAGATTTGGGGCGCCGATCGGCTGTGGCGGCGATGCCAGTAGAGCGTCCACACGATTGGCGGCACGGTGAAGGGCACCTTGCGCATGACGAGATCATGCGTCTCGGCAAACATGATGGCTAGGCTTTCCGCCATCACGGCCACGAGATCCGATTGCATGAGGATCGATGGCAGCACCACCCAGTGTGGCGTCGTCAGCGCAACATCCCGCTGGTGGCCCATCTTCGACAGGACATGATCGACGAAGCGAGAGTCGGGCGGGCTGATCGATACGCGCACCTGACGCAGGGACAGAAACTTCTCGAACGTCAGACGGCTGTTGGCGGCTGGATGTGATGCGTTCATCACGCAGACGAGACGATCCTCGAATAGCGGCTGTTCTTCGATCGCTCCTGGCAGTGCCAGCCCCGTGCTGACCGCCGCATCAACGGTGTCCAGTTCCAACGCTTCAATCGTCGCTTCGGGTGAAAGATGCACCGTGTCCAGGATGGCTTTGGGTGCGGCCGCGGTCATGTTGGAAATCAGTCGCGCCAGGGCCAGGGCCTCGAGCAGATCGGAAAGCCGCAGCCTGAAGCGTCGGCTCGTACGCATCGGATCAAATCCGATATCCTCCTCGAACACGTGGCCAATCAGCCGGAGGGCCTGCCGCGTTTTCTCCCCGAGATCCAACCCGCGATGTGTCGGCTCCATCCCGCGCGGCGTGCGGACCAGCAGATCATCGTCGAAGATTTCTCGCAGACGCGCGAGCGCATTGCTCATGGCAGGCTGGGACAGACCGATGCGCATGGCGGCCCGCGTCACATGGCGCTCGCTGAGCAGCGCATCGAGCGCAACCAGAAGGTTCAAATCGAGTGAGCGGAGGTTTCTCACGTCATCCAGCCAATCATTCGCAGCATCAATGCTGACATATCAACTATCCATTATCCTCATCAACCTGCCTGCTCTAATCCTTAATGTAACGGGGTGCCGTCTGGGGTGTCTCGAAGGCATGAGGATGAGGCTGGACGATGCCATTACCGGTAGGAACGACACCCGTTGCCGAACTGCGCGACACGCTCAAAGTTCTGACATTCGACCTTTACGGCACCGTGGTCGATATGCAGGGCGGGCTGGTCGAGATCGCGACGCCGTGGCTTGCCAAGAAGGGCTGGAAAGGTAAGCCGAATTCGTTCGTCACCTGGTGGCGCCGCACGCATTTTGAGAACTCCATGATCGATGCGCTGCTGGATCGTGGTCACACGCCCTATCGCGAGATCGGCCGTCGCGCGGTGACCCTGACGCTGGAACGCGCAGGCATCGCGCACACGCAGGACGAGGTGAAAGCGCTCGTTGCCGAGATCGAGAAACTGCGGCCATTCCCCGATGCCGTGGAGGCGCTGGGCCGTCTATCCAAGCGCTACAAGCTGGTCATTCTCTCGAATGGCGATGCCGACATGCTGGAGAATGCCAAGCCCTATATCGGGTACGAGTTCGATCAGTACATCTCGATTGCGACCGCGGGCTATTTCAAGCCGCATGCGGCGACCTACAAGAAGGCCGCCGAGATTCTGCGCACGCCGATCGAGCAGATCATGCACGTCGCCAACCATCAGTTCGACTGCATCGGCGCGCAGGCCCAGGGCATGAAAGGTGGTTTCATCAACCGTCGCCAGCGCCCGTATGAAGACACGCCGTATCAGCCGCATCTGGTCGTCGATAACCTGAAGGAACTCGCCGACGTTTTGGCCTGACGGAAGCGCCGGATCATGAAGCCGCTGGACGATATCCGCGTGGTCGATCTGACGCGCGTCGTGTCGGGGCCGTTCGCGACGATGATGCTCGCCGACATGGGCGCAGACGTCATCAAGATCGAGGAGCCGAAGCACGGTGACGATACCCGTGCTTTCGGCCCACCCTTCGTGGAGGGTGACGCGGCTTATTATTTGTCGGTGAACCGCGGCAAACGCAGCCTCACACTCGATCTGAAGAACACGGCCGCGGTGGGAATCGTTCGCAAGCTGGTCGAGCAGTCGGATGTGTTCGTCGAGAATTTTCGGCCGGGGGCAGCCGACCGTCTCGGCTTCGATGAGGCGACGGTTCGCGCCTGGAATCCGCGCATCGTCTATTGCTCGATCTCCGGTTTCGGCACTACCGGGCCGGAGCGTGATCGGCCGGGGTACGATCTGGTCGTGCAGGGTGAGTCCGGCATCATGGACATCACGGGCGCGGCCGATGGTCCGCCGATGAAAATTGGCACGTCGGTCGCTGACCTTGTGACCGGGTTGTACGCGATGCAGGCTATTCTTCTGGCCCTGAGGGCTCGCGACAGGACCGGCGAGGGGCAACGTGTCGAAATCGCCATGGTGGATGCGCTGGCGTCGCTGCTGACGTTCAATGCCGGCATTTTCTTCGCCAGCGGCACAAGCCCGCGACGTCGCGGCAACGCGCATCCGACCATCGTGCCCTACGAAACGTTCCAGGCATCTGATGGCTGGATCAACATCGCGGTCGCGAACGACTCCTTGTGGCGGCGGTTCTGCGGCGCGTGCGAACGGCCTGACCTGATCGATGATCCGCGCTTTGCGAAGGCTCCGGATCGGGTCACGAACCGGGCGGAACTCATTCCGCTGGTGACGGAGATGATTTCGCAGAAGCCGCGCGATCATTGGGTGCGCGTGCTGGACGCAGCCGGTGTGCCGTGCGGGCAGATCAAGACCGTGGGCGAAGTGTGTACCGATCCAGCGCGACTGGCACGTGGCGGCGTGAAAGATCTGCCGCATTCAACAATCGGTACAGTGCCGACCATCGATACGCCGATTGTCCTGCATGGAACGCCTGCTGGACCGATGCGTGCCGCACCGTTGCTCGGCGAGCATACCAACGAGGTTCTGCGCGATCTCGTCGGGCTGGGAGTGGAAGAGTTGGAAGCTCTCGTCCAATCTGGCGCCATTCGCGGAACGAGATCGGACACGGAAAAGCTCTGATGGATGAAGCAGCGGCGCGGGCGGCATTCGAGACGGCGCTCTCGGAACATGTCCCTGATTTTGAGACCTTCTTCCTCGCCAAGCTGATGGGTTTGACGTTCGAGTATCCGGACGAGCGTTGCGTCATCCGCTTTCCAGTGCGCGACTTCCTGTTCAATCCGCAAGGTTCGCTGCATGGCGGCATCATTGCCACCATCATGGATATCTCCATGGGGCATTTGCTGAAGCGGACGCTCGGCGTTCAAGGCGCGACCCTGGAAATGAAGGTTCAGTTCCTGGAGCCTGTCCGCCCTCCCGCTGCACGGTGCGAAGGGCGGTTCCTGCGTAGAGGCAACTCGATCTGCTTCTTGGAGAGCCGTCTGTGGAATGCCGATGACGCGCTCTGCGCGGTAGCAACGGCAACTTGGAAGCCGGCCAAACGGCCCTGAGCTTGCGGCCCTCGTCGGGTGTTCAAAAAATATTCAACTTGCTGAAAAATTGGTCTAGGACCGCCCGATCATTACTCAGATCGGAATGCGCACACCGTGATCAATATCGACGAGAAGCTCCACCCTATCCTTACCGAGGTCCTACGCAGAAACGCCGGCGAGGAGGAATTCCATCAGGCTGTCAAAGAAGTACTGGGCAGCCTCGGCCGCGTTATCGCGAAACATCCCCGCTACGCTGAGAATGCGCTGATCGAGCGTTTGTGCGAGCCGGAGCGGCAGATCATTTTCCGCGTCCCCTGGACGGATGACGGGGGTCGCGTCCAGATCAACCGGGGCTTCCGCGTTCAATTCAATTCCGCGCTGGGTCCGTACAAGGGTGGCCTGCGTTTTCATCCGTCCGTCAACATCGGCATCATCAAGTTTCTCGGTTTCGAGCAGACCTTCAAGAATGCGCTTACCGGTATGCCGATTGGCGGCGGCAAGGGTGGTTCGGATTTCAATCCGCGCGGCCGTTCGGAAGCCGAGATCATGCGGTTTTGCCAGTCATTCATGACGGAGCTTCACCGCCATCTTGGTGAATATATCGACGTTCCTGCTGGCGATATCGGCGTGGCCGGGCGCGAGATCGGCTTCATGTTCGGCCAATACAAGCGCCTGACGAACCGCTACGAGGCTGGCGTGCTCACGGGTAAGGGCCTGGCCTACGGTGGTTCGCGGGCTCGTACGGAAGCAACGGGCTATGGGGCAACGTACTTCGTCCAGTCCATGCTCAAGACCAAAGGGCAGTCCTTCGACGGTCGCCGCGTGACGGTCTCGGGGTCCGGCAATGTTGCCATCTACTCAATGGAAAAGATTGGCGAATTCGGTGGGAAGGTTGTCGCCTGCTCTGACTCGAACGGATACGTGGTCGACGAGGCTGGCATCGATCTCGATCTGGTCAAGGAGATCAAGGAAGTGCGCCGCGGCCGGATCGAGGAATACGCTCGTTTGAAGGGCGGTAGCGCACGCTACGTCGAGGGTGGATCGATATGGGACGTACCGTGCGACGTTGCGATGCCGTCGGCAACCCAGAACGAGCTGACCGGGAAAGACGCTAAGGTGTTGGTTCGTAATGGCGTCGTTGCGGTTGGCGAAGGCGCGAATATGCCCAGCACGCCGGAGGCGGTGCAGGCATTCCAGGAGGCTGGCGTGTTGTTTGCGCCGGGCAAGGCGGCGAATGCCGGTGGCGTGGCAACGTCTGCATTGGAAATGCAACAAAACGCGTCTCGCGACAGCTGGACGTTCGAGCAGACGGAAGCGCGGCTCGCCTCCATTATGCGCGATATCCATGACCGTTGCGCGGAAACGGCCGACGAATACGGTGCGCCGGGCGATTATGTGCTGGGCGCGAACATCGCCAGTTTTGTTCGTGTGGCCCAGGCGATGGAAGGGCTAGGCGTTATCTGATGCCGTAATTGGTGCGTCTCGCGGCTCGAAATAGCGGCGGGACGCACGGCGTTCCGGGACTATTCCGGGACCGCCTTGCCCGTTTGTTCCCAACTTGTCCGTTTGCAAAGACGGTGAAACACGACTAGAAGCCTTGAATATTGGGTTCGCGGGTGTAGCTCAATGGTAGAGCAGCAGCCTTCCAAGCTGAATACGTGGGTTCGATTCCCATCACCCGCTCCATCATCTTCTTAATTTTCTCTGGGTCGGAGCTTCCGCGAGTTGGGCTTGCCGGCTGAATCCGCCTTGAGCTGCAGACAAAGTCTTCCTACTTAACTGCGGCTTGGCACTTGGCTCTTGCGGAAATAGTCTAGCCGCTTTATGGGCTTCGCCAGCATCTGTCATAGCTGGCATGCAGCCGGCTTAATCGTAGCTGTCGGGACATCTCAAAAATGGCGAAGCAGAAGTTTGAGCGGACGAAGCCGCACTGCAACGTAGGCACGATAGGTCACGTTGATCATGGCAAGACGACGTTGACTGCGGCGCTGACGAAGGTGTCTGCGGACAAGGGCTGGACTGCGACTGCGGTTGCTTACGACGAAGTTGCGAAGGCGTCTGAGAGCCAGGGCCGTC
>JAGTAM010000690.1 GCA_023422485.1 Pseudomonadota bacterium
GACGGGGACGTAGTGGCCGGAGACCGGGATCAGCGGCATCAGCCCGCCGCGGTACTGCACCACCGGCGTGCCGCCGGACATCTCGATCCGCTCGGCGGGGATGTCCTCGAGCCGCGCGACGAGGCCGAGCGGCACCGCCTTCGGCGTGTCGTCGCCGGCGCGGAACAGCAGCAGCGCCGTGCGCTCGGAGGAGCGCTGGCCGCGCAGCCCCTCGGGCCCGCGTGTCGCATCCTCGCTCGGCCCGTCGGCGCCGACACCCGTGGCGCGGGCGATGCCGTTGGGGTCGAGGATCATGATGACGCTGCCATCGCCCAGGATGGTGTTGCCGCTGAACATCGTCACATGGCGCAGGATCGGCGCCACCGGCTTGACCACGATCTCCTCGGTGTCGAACACCTTGTCGACGATGATGCCGAAGACATTGGCGCCGACCTGGGTGACGACGACAAAGCCCTCATCCGGCTTGGCGTCCTCCGGCCGGTTGTCGAGCTGCAGCAGCCGCGACAGCGACACCAGCGGCAGCAGCTTGTCGCGCAGCCGCATGACCGGCGTCGCGTGGATGCGCTCGATCTGCGCCCCCTCGGCGCTGCCGCCCGCGCGCACCAGCTCGACCACGCCGATCTGCGGGATGGCGAAACGCTCCCCCGCCGCCTCGACGATCAGCGCCGAGACGATGGCGAGCGTCAGCGGGATCTTGATGGTGAAGGTCGTGCCCTTGCCGAGTTCCGTGGCGATGTCGACCACGCCGCCGATGGTCTCGATGTTGGTCTTGACGACATCCATGCCGACGCCGCGGCCGGAGACCGAAGTCACGGCCTTGGCGGTGGAGAAGCCGGCATGGAAGATGAACTTCGCGACCTGGGCGTCGGTCATCTTCTCGATGTCCGCCGCGGGGGCGAGATTGCGCTCGACCGCTTTTTTACGGATCGCGGCGAGGTCGAGTCCCTTGCCGTCGTCGGCGATCTCGATCGTGATCGTGCCGCCCTCGTGATAGGCCGAGAGGCGGATCGAGCCGCGAGCCGGCTTGCCGGCCTTGAGGCGGTCCTTGGTGGCCTCGATGCCGTGGTCGGCCGAGTTGCGCACCATGTGGGTGAGCGGGTCCTTGATGACGTCGAGCACTTGGCGGTCGAGCTCGGTCTCGGCGCCCGACATCACGAGGTCGATGCCCTTGCCGAGTTCGGCCGAGAGGTCGCGCACGACGCGGGGCAGCTTCTGCCACGCATTGCCGATCGGCTGCATGCGCGTCTTCATCACGCCTTCCTGCAGCTCGGCGGTGACGTGGCTGAGGCGCTGCAGCGGGACCTTGTAGCCGGAATCCTCGTGGCGGCGGGCGATCTCGAGGAGCTGGTTGCGGGTCAGCACCAGCTCCGAGACCATCGTCATCAGGTGCTCGATGGTGTCGACGTTCACGCGGATCGTCTGCACCTTGGCAATCGGCCCCTCGCCGCCCTCGGCGGCGGGCGCGGCGGGACGTTCCGGGGCCGCGGCGGGGGCTTCCGGCTCGTGCGCGCTCTCGAAGACGGGCTCGGGGGCCTCGAAGGCCGGCTCGGGGGCTTCGAGGACAGGCGGGGCGGAAAAGTCGTCGGGGCCGGGCGCCTCCATGAAGGCGCGCTCCAGATCTTCCAGCGAGACTTCGCCGGGCTTGAGCTCCCGCTCGACGATCGGCGGCAACTCGGGCAGCGGCGGCGGGGGAGGCAGCGCGGCGGCGGCGGGCGCCTCCTCGGACGCCATCGCTTCCAGCGCGCCGATCAGGTCGGCGTCGGCGCCGGCCGGCTCGGAGCCGGTGGCTTCGAGATCGGCGAGGATCGCCTTGAGCCGGTCGAGGGTGGCGAGGATCAGCGTCACCGAGGCGCCGCTGACGGGATAGCCGTCGCGGAAGCGCCCCATCAGGGTCTCGGCGGCGTGGGCCAGCGCTTCCAGCCGCGGCAGACCGAGGAAGCCGCAGGTCCCCTTGATGGTGTGGACGAGCCGAAAGATGTTGCGCAGGATCTGCTGGTTATTCGGATATTGCTCGAAACGGACAAGCTCCGCATCGACCGTGTCCAGATGCGCGGCGCTCTCGACCAGAAACTCGCGAAGCAGATCGTCCATGGGGGGTACTCGTCTACGCGCACTAAGGGACGTGCGACGAGCACTCTCGCCTTGGAAAGTTAGTGAAGCGTTGAGGGCGGGGCCGGCTTCACAATTGTTTTTAGAAAGAAACGCGAAGAGTTTGAGATGAAGCGCCCCGCCTCGCTTGCCGGCACAAGACGCCGGTGCCTCAGGCGAGCTGCGTGTCCGGCGGGGCGCTGTCGGAGGGGCGCTCGTCCTCGACGCTGGGGGCGGGGGCGCCGGGCAGCCCGACCGCGGCCTCCGTGGGCGTGGCGGTGACCGTCACCTCGTCGCCCTCAATGGCGAAGCGCACGTCCATCGCCGCAGCGCGCGCGACGAGGCCGGCATAGAAGGGAAGGATGCCGTGGGCATCGACGGTGCCGCCCTCGGGCGTGCCGGCGATCAGCGCCTCGACATGGGGTGGGATGCGGGCGTGGCTGCCCTTGGCGCGCAGGACGAAGCGGGGGGCGTCGCCGTCACCGGTCACCGCCACGTCGATCAGGCCGCCGCGGGGAATCGCGCTCGAGGCGATCACCACGAGGTTGAGCAGGAGCTTGACCTTGTTCTTCGGGAACAGGGCCTGCGGCGCGCTCCAGGCGATCTGCGTCTTCTCGTCGGCGAACATGGCCTTCGAGACCTTCTCGGCATCGGCCAGATCGATCGAGGCGCCGGCCGAGCCTGCCGCGCCGAAGGCGATGCGGGCGAACTGCACCCGGGCCGAGGCGGTGCGGGCGCTCTTGCGGATCAGTTCGAGCGCGAATTCGCGCATCGAGGGGTCGTCGTCGTCCTCCAGCACTTCGAGGCCGTTCACGATCGCGCCGATCGGGCTGATCACGTCGTGGCACACGCGCGAGCACAGCAGGGCCGAGAGGTCGAGGGCGTCGAGGGTGAGGCTCGTGGTCCCGCTCATACTACCGCTCATGGCGCGCTCCGTTCTCGGTTGTCGAAAGAGGTGTCGCGAGGTGTCGTCGTTCAGGGGCGGCCCGCCCCCTCGGATAGGGCGGGTGCCGGATCGGGCCAAGCGAATAGTCACCGGCGGCCGCTTTGGAAAGCCGCGGACGTCGATCGGCCCGGTCTTGTCGGTCACCGGCAACGGATGGATCCCGGCCCGATCTTCGATCCCAATTCTTGGTAAAGACTTGGTCAAAGGGGCGTTGCAAAGGCACGCATGTCCCGAATTCGCCGCAACCGGCGCGCAGGGGAGCGGGTCACGCAAGCTTGCGCACCGAATTTGCTCAGGTTGCGGATCGACAGGCCTCCTTCCGTCATTGATGACAATACGATGACCGCCCCCGCTCCCATTCCGGCCGCTCCGTCGGCGGCCCTGACGGCCCCCGTTCCGGCCCCGATGCGCGATGCCATCGCGGAGCAACTCGCCGGGATCGCCTGCGAGGCGGGACGCATCCTGCGGGGCTATCAGGGCGGCGATTGCCCGCACGTCATCAAGCCGGACGGCTCGCCCGCGAGCCTCGCCGACACCCGATCCGAGGAGCTGATCGTCGCCGCGCTGGGGCGCGCCTTTCCCGGCATCCCGGTGATCGCCGAGGAGACCTCCGGCCATGCGCGGCCCGCACCCTTGTTCTTCCTCGTCGATCCGCTCGACGGAACGCGCGACTTCCTGGCCGGCAACGATCAGTATTGCGTCAATATCGGCCTGATTCAGGGAGACCGCCCGATCGCCGCTGCCCTGGCGGCGCCGGGCCTCGGCCGGGGCTGGGCGGCGGGCACCACCGCCCGCGAGGCGCCGATCCGCCAGGGACGGCCGGGCGCGTTCCAGGCGGTTCACGTGCGCGCGGCACCCGCCGAGGGACTCGTAGCCCTGGTGAGCCGGCTGCACGGCGACAGCCTCACCGATGCCTGCCTGGACCGGATGCCCATCGGCGAGCGCCGGGTCACCTCCTCGGCCCTCAAGTTCTGCCTGATCGCGGCGGGCGAGGCGGACATCTACGTGCGGTGCGTTCCCACCATGGAGTGGGACACCGCGGCCGGCGACCATGTGCTGACCATGGCCGGCGGGCGGGTCGTCGGCCCGGGCGGCAAGACGATCACCTACGGTCACCACGCCCGTTTCTACCGCAACGGCCCCTTCGCGGCGCTGGCCTCGCCGGCCTATCGCGACGGGCTCGACCTGCCGCAGGAGAGCGCCGTCTCCTATTTCGACCGGCGCCGGGCGGGGGAGGCGGTCCCCCCGCCGGATGCAGGCCCGGGCGCTTAACCGCCCGTTAACCCAATCTTGACTTGATCGGGCGCGAGACTGCGCGCTCCCTGCGTGCCTCGATCCGACGGTTTCCGGCCACGGAAGCCTCCGCGCGCCGGCTTGGGCGGGCGCGGGCGGCGAGCGACGGGGGAGCCGGTGAGGGAGACCGACATGCCGCACGATCCCATCCGCACGGCGACGACCCGCCGCGCCGCCCTGCTCGGGCTCTCCGGTGGCCTTCTGGCCGGCGCCTTCCCGGCGCTCGCCTACAGCGACGACAACGTGCGTCCGGACTCGTTCCGGGCCGCCGAGATGGTCGAGAACGGGCACCGCTTCTTCGGCAGCGTGTCGCGCGGCCTCGCACTGACCGTCGAGGAGGCGACCCGCCGCTGGGGCGAGCCCAACGGCTACATCCTCGGCCAGGAGGCGTCCGGCGCCATCGTCGGCGGCCTGCGCTTCGGCGAGGGCACGCTCTACACCCGCAATGCCGGGCAGCGCCGGATCTACTGGCAGGGGCCGACGCTCGGATTCGATGTCGGCGGCGACGGGGCGCGCACCATGATGCTCGTCTACAACCTGCCGGCCGTGCGCGACCTCTACCGCCGCTTCGGCGGCGTCGACGGCTCGGCCTACTTCATCGGCGGCTTCGGCATGACGGCCGTGACCGATGGCGGCATCGTCGTCGTGCCGATCCGCTCCGGCGTCGGAGCCCGGCTCGGCATCAATATCGGTTATCTGAAATTCACCGGTCGCCCGACCTGGAATCCGTTCTGATCTGCCTCCGAACCATCGCTGCCGCGCGAGGGCGCTTGCCTCCGCGCGGGCAAGACGGGCAAAAGACGCAGCGGCCGGACCTGCCGGCCGAGGCGGCGTGAGGGCCCGTTCGTGATCGAGACCGTGATGATCTTCGGGCTCGGCTTCCTCCTGGCGAGCCTGTGCGCCCTGACGATCCTGCCGACCGTGAACGCCCGCGCCGGCCGTCTCGCCCGACGGCGGATCGAGGCGACGCTGCCGGTGAGCGTGTCCGAGGTCGTGGCCGAGCGCGACCACCTCCGGGCGGAGTTCGCCGTGGTGCAGCGCCGGCTCGAGCGGAAGGCCGAGGCCATCGCCGCCCGGCGCCACGCCGACATGGCCGCCATCGGCGCCCGCACCATGGAGGCGGAAGCCGCGGTCGCCGCGCGCATCCTCAGCGAGGCGGAGGTCGCCCGCGCCCTCGAACGCATCGCTGGGCTCGACCGGGATCTCGCCAAGGCGCACGCCGAGGGTGAGACGGGGCTTGCCACCCTGCACGCTCTGGAGGAGGCCCACCGCGCCATCCTCGACGATCTCAAGGCGGCGCGCCGCGCGCAGGCGGGCACCGCGCCGTCATCGGCCGAGGGCGCCGTCGACGGGGTCGTGCCCCTGCGCGCCGAGATCGAGACGCTACGCGCGGAGCTGGCGGACGCCCGGGC
>JAGTAM010000038.1 GCA_023422485.1 Pseudomonadota bacterium
GACGGGCTGCCCGACTTCGACAAGGTGACGCTCTACAACGACTCCACCACGGCGGGCGTCTCCGGCACGGTCAGTGCCACGCATATCGACGGCTTCGGCATGTCGACGAACGACGTCACCACGGCCACGAGCAGCAGCAACACCGTGCGCACCTTCGAGGGCGGCGTGACCTATAGCGGTATGTCCTCGGTCGAGCTGCTGCTCGGCTCCGGCGCCGACATCGTCACGGTGACCGGCACGGCCGTCGGCACCCTCACCGCCATCCATGGCGGCGGCGGCGCCGACACGATCACGGTGACCGGCTCGCAGGGCACGCTCGCCCTGTTCGGCGACACCACCGCCGACGGCAGCCGCTACGACTCCACCTTCGAGAAGCAGACCGGCCGCGCCTACGGCTTCCGCGACGAGGGGACCCTGGATCGCGACAACACGATCGTCAGCCTCAACGACATCATCGATGCCTCGGGTGCGACCGGCCTCGTCATCATCGACGGCGGCGCCGGTAACGACACGATCACCGGCGGCCAGGGGCGCAACATCATCGCCGGCGGCACCGGCAACGACACGATCACCGGCGGACCGGCCGCGGACACCATCCTCGGCGATTCCAGCCTGAACCTCGACGACGTCCGCCGCATCGTGACGATCGCCGATCCGTTCATCGATCAGCCGCGGGCCGCGGGCACCGACACGATCGACGCCAAGGGCGGCGACAACGTCATCGTCGGCGATCACGGCCAGATCTATCAGGACGGCTCGGCTATTGCGGGCATCGCGCTTGAGGGCACCCACGTCGTCAGCCGGGTTGTCTCGACCTTCACCGGCATCGGCGGCGCCGACACGATCACCGCGACCGACGGCAACAACATCGTCATCGGCGGCTTCGGTGCCGACACCATCACCGCGGGCGCCGGCAACCACGTCATCCTCGGCGACAACGGTGAGGCCGTCTTCGAGAGCGGAGTCCTCACCAGCCTGCGCAGCATCGCCGGGACGACCGGCGACGCCGACACGATCACAGCGAGCGACGGCGACACCACCATCATCGGCGGCGCGGGCAAGGACGGCATCACCGTCGGCAAGGGCACGCATGTGATCCTCGGCGATACCGGCGAGGCGCGCTTCGTCCCGGGCACGCGGATCATCAACGGCGTGACCGTTCCAGTCCCGGTCCTGACCAGCATCAAGACCACGGACGACGAGGCGGCGATCGGCGACGACGACAGCATCGAGACCGGCGACGGCAACGTCACCGTCATCGGCGGGGCGGGTGCGGACAAGATCACGCTCGGCAAGGGCACGCAGGTCGTGCTCGGCGACAGCGGCGCGGCCACCTTCACGAACGGCAAGATCGCGACCATTACCTCGATCGCGACCGCGGTCGGCGGCAACGATACGATCAAGGCGTCCGACGGCGACACGACGATCATCGGCGGCGCGGGCGCCGACACGATCGATGTCGGCGCGGGCAACCACGTCATCCTCGGCGACAACGGCCGGGCCGTGTTCACCGCGGGTGCGCTGGTCTCGATCGAGAGCATCGATCCCGAGATCGGCGACAGCGACGCCGTGACGGCCAGGGACGGCAGCGCCACGGTCATCGGCGGTGCCGGCGCGGACACGATCACGCTCGGCAAGGGCACGCAGGTCGTGCTCGGCGACAGCGGCTCGGCCACCTTCACGGACGGCAAGATCGCGACCATCACTTCGGTCGCGACCGCGATCGGCGGCGGTGACACGATCACCGCATCCGACGGCGACACCACGATCATCGGCGGCTTCGGTGCCGACACGATCGACGTCGGCGCGGGCAACCACGTCATCCTCGGCGACAACGGCAGGGCCGTGTTCACCGCAGGCGTCCTGGTCTCGATCGAGAGCATCGATCCGGGCATCGGCGGCAACGACAGCATCACCGCCAAGGACGGCAACGTCACGGCGCTCGGCGGGGCGGGCGCGGACCGGATCACGCTCGGCAAGGGCACGCAGGTCGTGCTCGGCGACAGCGGCTCGGCCACCTTCGCGAACGGCAAGATCCAGGACATCACCGCGATCGCGACCGAGATCGGCGGCAACGACACGATCACGGCGGCTGACGGCGACACCACCATCATTGGCGGTGCCGGCTCGGACGGCATCGATGTCGGCGCGGGCAACCACGTCATCCTCGGCGACAGCGGCAAGGCCCGCTTCGCCGCCGGCGCACTGGTCTCGATCGAGAGCATCGATCCCGCCATCGGCGGCGACGACACCGTCACCGCCAAGGACGGCAACGTCACCGTCATCGGCGGCGCGGGCGCGGACCGGATCACGCTCGGCAAGGGCCGCCAAGTCGTGCTCGGTGACAGCGGCTCGGCCACTTTCGTCGATGGCGTCATCGCGACGGTGACTTCGACCGCGACCGAGATCGGCGGCAACGACACGATCGAGGCGAGCGAGGGCGACACCACGATCCTCGGCGGTGCGGGCGCGGACACGATCAAGGTCGGCGCGGGCAACCATGTGATCCTGGGCGACAGCGGCAAGGCGGTGTTCCGCAACGGCCGCGCCCAGCGCATCGAGTCGATCACGCCCGAGATCGGCGGCGCCGACATCATCACGGCCGAGGACGGCGCCTCGCGCATCATCGGTGGCGCGGATGCGGACACCATCACCACCGGCGCGGGCAACCACGTCATCCTCGGTGACAGCGGCGAGGCCGACTTCACCGTCACGGAGACGAATGGGGTCACGACCAGCGTGCTGGCGCGCATCGCCACCACGGCGCCTTCCATCGGCGGCGCCGACACCATCACCTTCGGCGCGGGCAACAACGTCGTGCTCGGCGGCATGGGCGGCGACACGATCAAGGGCGGCGACCGGGGTGCGGTCATCCTGGGCGACAACGGCATCGTCACCTTCGATGCCCTCGGCCGGATCCAGCGCGCGCTCTCCTTCGACACCGCGATCGGCGGCGACGACAGCATCACCATCGGCGATGGCAACAACGTCGTGCTCGGCGGTACGGGCCGCGACAGCATCACCATCGGTGACGGCAACAACGTCGTGCTCGGCGACAGCGGTCAGGCCGATTTCGAGGCCGGCATCATCGTCGAGATCGCCAGCATCAGTCCCGAGGTCGGCGACCGGGACACGATCGCGCTCGGCAGCGGCCGCAACACCGTCATCGGCGGTGCCGGCGGCGACAGCATTACCGCGGGCATCCGTAACGGCGTGAAGCTCGGCACCGGCACCAACGTCATCCTCGGCGATGCCGGCCATGCCCGGCTCACCACCGCCGGCCTGCCGATCGTGGTCGAGACGACCTACGACAACGTCGGCGGCGACGACACGATCACCGTGGGCGACGGCGTGGCCGTGATCCTCGGCGGCTCGGGTAGCGACGTCATCGCGGCCGGCAACGGCCGCAGCACGGTGCTCGGCGACAACGGTGGGGCGACCTTCGACGCGCAGGGTCGCGTCCTCCAGGCGGCGACCACCGCCGCCACGGCGGGCGGGCGCGACGAGATCACCCTGGGTGACGGCGGCAGCGCCGTCATCGGCGGCGTCGGGGCCGACAAGATCCAGACCGGATCGGGCGCGGACGTGATCCTCGGCGACAACGGCAGCGCCGTGTTCGCGGATGGGGTTCTGGTCTCGATCGAGACGATGGAATCCACCTTCGGCGGCGGCGACGCCATCGTGGCGGGCGAGGGCGCCAACGTGGTGTTCGGCGGCGTCGGCGCCGACGACATCACCACGGGGACCGGTCTCGACATCATCCTCGGCGACGACGGCGCGGCGACCTTCGCGCAGGGCAAGCTGGTGCGCGTCTCGACCAAGAACGAGAGCGTGGCGGGCGACGACATTATCCGCGCGGGCGACGGTGACAACGTCGTGCTCGGCGGCTCGGGCAACGACACCATCACCACCGGCATCGGCGCCGACCTCGTGTTCGGCGACAACGGCGCCGTCGACTTCGTGGACGGCGTCCTGCGCGAGGCTCTCAGCGAGCGCGTCGGCGGCGGTGCGCGCGATACCATCGTCACCGGTGCCGGCGCCGACCTCGTCATCGGCGGCCTCGGCGGCGACACGATCGATGCCGGCAAGGACGACACGGACGCTGATATCGTCTTCGGCGACAACGGCCACATCACCTTCGACGCCCTCGGCCGCGTCTCGCTGGCCGAGACCGTCGATCCGACGCTCGGCGGCGACGACGAGATCCTGGCCGGCGCGGGTGCCAACCTGATCCTCGGCGGCGCGGGCTCGGACACGATCACCACGGGTGCCGGCGCGGATATCGTGCTGGGCGACAACGGCTTCGTGACCTTCACGGGCGGAATCCGCCTCGAGGCCAAGAGCGATCCGGCTGGCGGCGCGCGCGACACGATCCGGACCGGTGCCGGTGCCGACCTCGTGATCGGTGGCCTGGGCGGTGACACCATCGATGCCGGCAAGGACGACACCGACGACGACATCGTGTTCGGCGACAACGGCCACGTCACCTTCGACGAGCTAGGCCGCGTCAAGCTCGCCCAGAGCACCGATCCGACCAGCGGCGGCGACGACAGCATCGATGTCGGCGGCGGTGACAACATCGTCCTCGGCGGCGCGGGCTCCGACACCATCACCACGGGTTCGGGTGCCGATGTCGTTCTGGGCGACAACGGTGCGGTGACCTTCTCAGGTGGAATCCGCCTCGAGGTCACGAGCGGCCGTGACGGCGGCGCGGCCGACACGATCACCACCGGCGCCGGCGCGGACCTCGTCCTCGGCGGCCTGGGCGCCGACACCATCGATGCCGGCAAGCTGGATGCCGATGCCGACATCGTGTTCGGCGACAACGGCCACGTCACCTTCGACGGCCAGGGTCGGGTGAAGCGCGCCGAGAGCCTGGATCTCGGCCTCGGCGACGACGACACCATCGAGGTCGGCGGCGGCGACAACATCGTCCTCGGCGGCGCCGGTGCCGACCGGATCACGGCGCTCGGCGGCCACGACGTCGTGCTCGGCGACGACGGTCGCGCCACCTTCGAGACCAGCGGGCGCGTCAAGCGGGCCGAGAGCTTCGATCTCGGCTTCGGCGGCAACGACACGATCGAGGTCGGAGCCGGTGACAACGTGGTCATCGCCGGGGCCGGCAGCGACGTCGTGACCGCGCTCGGCGGCAACGATGCGATCATCGGCGATGGCGGCTACGCCGAGTTCGAGGCCGGGGTGCGGGTGGTCTTCGTGTCGGCCGATGCGAGCGGCGCCGGCAACGACCGGATCGACGCCGGCAACGGCGACAACGTCGTGCTCGGCGGCTCGGGCAGCGACACCATCACGACCGGCGCGGGCGCCGACATCGTGCTGGGCGACAACGGCCTCGTGGCCTTCGAACTGGGCATCCGGGCGCGGGTGGTGAGCGAGCGCAACGGCGGCGCGCGCGACGTCGTCGCGACCGGCGCGGGCGCCGACGTGGTGCTCGGCGGTCTCGGCGCCGACTCGATCGTCGCGGGCCAGACCGACTCGGATGCCGACGTGGTGTTCGGCGACGGCGGCCAGATCACCTTCGACGGGCAGGGCCGCGTGAAGCGGGCCGAGAGCCTCGATGTCGGCTTCGGCGACGATGACGAGATCAGGGTCGGCGGCGGCGACAACCTCGTCATCGGCGGCACGGGCGCCGACACCGTCTCGGCTCTGGGCGGCAGCGACGTCGTCATCGGCGACCATGGCTATGCCGTGTTCGCGGGGGGCGTACGGCTCGAGTTCGCCTCGACCGACACGACGGACGCCGGCAATGACCGGATCGAGGCCGGCGATGGCGAGAACATCGTGCTCGGCGGTTCGGGCAGCGACACGGTCGTCACCGGCGCCGGCGGCGACATCGTGCTGGGCGACAACGGCCTCGTCCGGTTCGAGCTCGGTCTGCGCGCCAGCGTCCAGAGCAGCCGCGATGGCGGGACGCGCGACGTCCTCAAGACGGGGGCGGGGGCGGACGTCGTCCTCGGCGGCCTGGGCGCCGATACGATCGATGCCGGCCGGGACGACGCCGATGCCGACATCGTGCTGGGCGACGACGGTCGCCTCACCTTCGATGCTCAGGGTCGGCTGAAGCGCGCCGAGAGCCTCGATCCGACCTTTGGTGACGACGACGTCATCGAGGCCGGCGGCGGCGACAACGT
>JAGTAM010000040.1 GCA_023422485.1 Pseudomonadota bacterium
ATGTTGACCCGGCGCTGATAGCCGCCCGAGAGGGTGGCGACGACGCGCCCGGCCACCTCGGCGAGGGCACAGCGCCCGATCGCCGCCGCGACCGCCCCGCGCCGCTCGCCCCGCTTCAGGCCGGCGAGCCGGGCGAACACGTCGAGGTTCTCCGCGACGGTGAGGCGCGGATAGAGGGCGATCTCCTGCGGCACGAAGCCGATCTTTCGTCGCGTCGCCCGATCCGCATGAGGATCGCCGCCCAGCACGCGCACGGAGCCGGCATCGGGCCGGAGCCGCCCGGCGAGCAGGCGGATCAGGCTGGTCTTGCCGGCCCCGTTCGGGCCGAGCAGCGCCAGCGTCGTCCCGCGGACAAGCGTGAGATCGAGCCCGCGCAGGGCCGCACGGCCGCGATAGGCGAGGGCAGCCCCCTCGACGGAGGCGAGGGGCGGGGCCTCGAGGTGCATCACCCGCCCGTCAGCGCCGCGGCAGGGGACGGGCGAGGCGAACCCGCACCGCGGCGCCGGGCTCGCGCAGGTCGAAGCTCGCGCTGGCAAAATCCGGCCGGGTCCGCCGCCCGACCGCGCCGGAGAAGCCGTAGGGCTCCAGCGGCAAGCCGAGGCCCGTCCGGTCGAGGCGGCCATTGCCGTTCTCGTCCTGGAAGGCGGCCACCGCCCAGACGCCCGGCGGCACGTCGGTGAAGACGAAGCGCTCGGCACCGCCGCGGGCCGGGACGCTGCGGCCGATCGGGCAGGCGGCCTCGCTCAAGCCGCCCTGGCACAGGGTGACGTAGAGTTCGCCCGGCCCCGGCTCGGCCCCCTCGACGACGACCTCCAGGCTCGCTGCCCGCGCCGGGCCCGCCAGCGCGGCCAGCACGGCAAGGCCCGGTATAAGGACCGCCCGCATCAGCGCGGGTCGCCCGGTGTGGCGAGCGGCGAGGTGGTTGGCAGATCCGCCAGGATCGCAGGCGCCTTCTCCTTGGCGAGATCCTCGATCAGGAGCCGGGCGGAGATGCGCGCGCCCTCGTAGATGACGGGCAGGCCCGAGCCCGGATGGGTGCCGCCGCCGACGAGGTAGAGCCCCGGCCCGAAGCGGTTGTGGGGCCTGAACCACAGCATCTGCATGAGGTCGTGGGCGAGGTTGAAGGTCGCGCCCTCGTGGACGGCGAACTCGTCCTGCCAATCGCGGGGATCGATCACGCGCTCGTAGCGGATCCGGCTCTCGATGTCGGGGAGGCCCAAGAGCTTCAGGCGCTCCAGCACCAGCTTGCGGTAGCTCGGTCCCACGGTTTCCCAGTCGATGCCCGCCTTGAGGTTGGGCACCGGCACCAGCACGTAGAGCGCGGTGTGGCCGGGCGGCGCCATGCCGCCATCGGTGAAGCCCGCATGCTGCACGTAGATCGAGGGCTGCATCGGCAGGGTGCCGCCGGTGATCTCGTTGATGTTGCGCTCGTACTCCTTGGCCAGCAGGATCGTGTGGTGGCCGAGGCTCTCGGGCATTTTGCCCTCGATGCCGAGATACAGCATGAAGGTCGAGCAGGAGAGCCGGGCCTTGCCGATCTTGGCGTCGCGCCAGCGCGGGCGGCGCTCCTCCGGCACCAGATCGCGGATCACCTTGGCGAAATCGCCGTTCACGACCACGGCGTCGGCCTTCAGCGTCTCGCCGCCGACCACCACGCCGCAGGCGCGCTTGCCCTCGAACAGAACGCGATCGACGGACTGGCCGAGGCGGATATCGACGCCCATGCGGCGGGCGAGCCCGGCCATCGCCTCCGAGACCGCGCCGCAGCCGCCGACCGGATGATAGACCCCGTGCTCGTATTCGAGGAACGAAAGGATCGTGAACAGGCTCGGGCAGCGGAAGGGGCTCATCCCGAGGTATTTGGTCTGGAACGAGAAGGCGAGGCGCACCCGCGGGTCGGCGAAGTAGCGCCGGAGATCCCGGTCCACGCTGCGGCCGGGATGGAGATGGGGGAGGGCGGCGAGCATCGCCGGACTGGCCATCGACAGGATGCTGTCGAAGGGCTGTTCCAGCACCGGCTTGAAGTAGTTCAGCTTGGTCCGGTTCTCTTCGAAGAACTTTTCGACGTTCTCCGCGTCCTCGGGGGCGAGGCGGGCGATCTCCTCCTTGAGCCGCGGCACGTCACCGGTGGCGCGGATCTGCCCCGAGATGCCGTTCTCGCCCTCGAAGACGAGATTGTATTGCGGGTCGAGCCGCTCCAGGCGGATATGGTCCTCTAGGCGTTCACCGCAGGATTCGAAGATGTCGGCGAGGATCTGCGGGTAGAGGAAGAAGGTCGGGCCGATGTCGAACCGATAGCCGCCCGGCGCCTCGACGGTCTTGGTGCGCCCGCCGACAGCCTCGTCGCGCTCGATGACGGTGACGTGCAGTCCGGCCTTGGCCAAGAGCAGCGCCGTGGCGAGCCCACCCGGCCCCGCCCCGACGACGACGACGCGGCGGCCCGACAGGGTGCGCAAACCTTCACGCGACTGCAGCAACGCCCCAAGACTCCCGACCAAAAAACAGTGCGGGCAATCTTGGCCGGAAGCGCGCCAGGGGCAAGGGGCGCGGATTGTCGCGTGCCGCCAATCTCAACAGATTCCAGCCAAGCATCGATCGATATCACCCTCAGCCACCC
>JAGTAM010000115.1 GCA_023422485.1 Pseudomonadota bacterium
TCCCTAGATCAAGCGTAGCCGTTTGGCCCCGACCACGGACCTCCTCCCTTGCGCGCCTCGCTCCTCCGCGTCTCGCTCGGATTGCTCTGCCTCGGCCTGATGCTTCCCAGTGAGGCCATGGCCGCCCGCAAGGCAACTCCCTCTCGCCCTGCCAAAACGATGTCTAAGCCGACGATGGTCAAGCCGAAGCTGGCGCAGCCCGACGCGAAGCTGCCGCCCTCGGCACCGCAGACGGCGTGGACCGCGGCCGCGCCCGCCAATTGCGGCCGCGTGCGGCGCAAACTCTGGCAGGCTGAGGAAGGCTGGATCGTGAAGACGGTCACCGTCTGCCACTGAGGCACGGTCCGCAAGCCACAGGAGATCCCGGCTCAAGGCCGGGATTCACTCGAAGCCGGCGACGCAACCCGCTACAAGCCGCCTCGAGGCGGCGACGGTCGCGGCCCCGGTCTCGGTGAGTGGCGTCCTCAGTGATCCGCGTTCTCCATACGGGCGACTGGCATATCGGCCAGACCCTGCGCGGCTTCTCCCGCGAGAGCGAGCACGAGGCCGTGTTCGGCCGCCTCGAGAGCATCGTCGTCGAGCGCGAGGTCGACGCCCTCGTGGTGGCGGGCGACGTGTTCGACAGCCAGAACCCGTCCGGTGAATCCCAGGCGCGCTTCTATGCGCTGATGGCGCGCCTGCATGCGGCGCGGCCGGCGATGACCATCGTCATCACCGCCGGCAATCACGATGCCGCTGGACGCCTCGAAGCACCGCGCCCGCTGCTGGAGGCCATCGGCGTCCACGTCGTCGGCAATGTCCGCCGCCGCGACGGCGCGATCGATCTCGAACGCCATCTGGTGCCGGTCCGCGCGGCCGGCGGCGAGGTGGCAGCACAGGTGCTCGCCGTCTCCTATCCCACCGCCGCCTGCCTGCCGCCGCTCTCCTCGCTGGGAGCCGAGCGGCGCATCGGCGAGACCTCGCCGATCGTGCGGGCGGTGAGCGACCTCTACGGCCAGCTCTTCGAGGCGGCCCGGCCGCGGCTCGCCGGCCTGCCGCTCCTCGTCACCGGCCATCTCCACGTCGCGGGCGGGCTCGAATCGGAAGGGGCGGAGCGGCGCATCCTCGTCGGCGGCGAGCACGCGGTGCCGGCCGACGTGTTTCCCGAGGAGGCGCGCTACGTGGCGCTCGGCCATCTCCACCGGGCGCAAGGACTCGGCGCCGGACAGGTGCGCTATTGTGGCTCGCTGATCCCGCTCTCGGCCGCCGAGCAACCCTACCGCCACGGCGTCACGCTGGTGACCCTCGGCACCGGCGCGGCGGAGATCGAGCATATCGAGATCCCGCGCCCGGTCCCCTTCCTGCGCCTGCCTGCTTCCGGCGACATGCCGCTCGGCGATCTCGGCGACCATCTCGCGGCCCTCGCGCTCGACCCCGACCTGCCGCTGGAGGCACGGCCCTACATCCAGGTTCGGCTCGTCCGCGAGGGACTGCTTCCCGGCTATCGGGCCGAGGTGGACCGCATCGCCGAGAGTTTCCCCGTGCGCGTGGTCGATGTGCGGGTGAGTGTACCGCCGCGGGCCGCGATCGAGATCCTGGAACCGGAAGCTCCGCCGCCGCGGCTGTCGGAGCGCGACCCGGAAGAGCTGTTCCGCCTCGCCTACCGCGCGAAGTGGGAGGAAGAGCCCGAGCCCGCTCATCTCGACGTGTTCCACCGCGCGCGAGCGGAGGCCTGAGCCCCGAGCCATGCGCATCCTCGCGATCCGCGGCGAGAACCTCGCGAGCCTCGCCGCGCCCTTCGCGGTCGATCTTGCCGCCGAGCCGCTCGGCGCCACCGGCCTGTTCGCCATCACCGGCGAGACCGGCGCGGGCAAGTCCACGATCCTCGACGCGCTCTGCCTCGCCCTCTACGGCCGCTATCCCCGTGTCGCGGTCAGCCGCCGCGAGGACGTGCCCGATCCCGGCGGCGAGGCGCTGAGCGCCAGTGACGGCCGGGCGATCCTGCGCCGGGGCGCCGGGGCCGGCTATGCCGAGGTCGATTTCATCGGCCAGGACGGAATCGCCTACCGCGTCGGCTGGGAGGCCTATCGCGCCCGCAACCGGGCGACGGGCAAGCTCCAGGCGGAGCGGCGGCGGCTGCACCGGCTCGACGACGGCAGCGCGGTGGCGGCGGGCAAGACGCAGGTGCTCGACAAGGTGGTCGCGCTCACCGACCTTACCTTCGATCAGTTCCGCCGCACGGTGCTGCTGGCCCAGGGAGAGTTCGACGCCTTCCTCCTCGCGGCCGAGGGCGAGCGGGCCGAGCTTCTGGAGAAGATCACCGGCACCGCGATCTATTCGGAGATCTCGAAGCGGGTGCATCTCGGCTACGAGGAGCATCGCCGCGCGGTCGAGGCGTTGGAACTGCGCCAGCGCGAGATCGGCTTGCTCGACGAGGCCGGCTTGCAGGCTCGCCGGTCGGAGCGCGCGGAGCGCCTTGCCGAACTGGCAGCGTTGGGTGCCGAGCAGGAGGCGGTGGGGCGCATCCTTGAGACCGCGCGCCGGATTGAGGCCGCCCGGCTGGCGCTGGCGCAGGCCGAACAGCGCGCCGCCGCGGCTCGCGCGGCGTCGGACGCGGCTGAAGCGGAGCGAGCGCGATGGGCCGAACTCGACGCGGTCGAGCCGCTGCGCGGGCGCGCGGAAGCCCTCGATGAGGCCGCCCGCGAGCGGAGGGCGGCGCAGATTGAGGCCGAAGCGGTGGAGATCCGTGTCGCGGCGGCGCGCACGGCCGCGGAGACCGCCGAGGCGCAACGGACGGAGGCCGGCGCGGCCGATGAGGCGGCGGAAGCCGTATTCAAGAGTTTCGGCCCGCTCTGGGACCGGGCGGCGGAACTCGACGCCGCCGTCGCCCACGCGGAACTCGAATCCGAAGCCGCCGGGCAAAAGGCAGTCCGGGCAGCCGAGGCCGCCGAGGCGGCGCTCGCCTCATTGGCCGCGCTCGACCGGCGTTTCGCGGAGGCGCGAAATGCGCGCGACAATGCGGCTCGCCGCCTCGACGCCGACCGAGCCCATGTCCTCCTGGCCGAGCGCGGCGAGGAGTTCGCCCGCCGCATCCGCGAGCGGGAGAGGCTGCGCGGGCAGGCGGACACGGCGGCGCAGGAGGCCGCCGCGCGCCGGGCCGAGATCGCCGCCTGCGACGGTGAGGCCAGCGAAGGCACCGCCCGCCTCGCCGAGCTCCGTGCCTCCCGCTCGGCGCTGGCC
>JAGTAM010000256.1 GCA_023422485.1 Pseudomonadota bacterium
CGCCGCGGCGGCGCAGGGCTCGCGCCTCGACGCGCGGCTCTACACGGCGATCGCCGCCGAGACGGGAGCGTCCGGCAACTCGACGGCGCTCGTCGGCACGCCCGAGCAGGTCGCCGAGGCGCTGCTCGACTATCACGCTCTCGGCGTGCGCACCTTCCTGATCCGCGGCTTCGACCCGCTCGAGGACGCGATCCAGTACGGGCGCGACCTGCTGCCCGCCTTCAAGGATCGGCTCGCCCGTCGCGGCGGCACGGCGGAGGCCGCGTGATGGCCCGCCTCCTCGTCCTGATCCTGCTGGCGCTCGCCGCCCTCGCGCCGGCCCGCGCCGAGGAGGTCTTGCGCGTCGGCGACCAGCGCGGCAACGCCCGCGCCCTGATGGAGGCCGCAGGCGTGCTCGACGGCCTGCCCTACCGCCTCGAATGGAGCGAGTTCCCGGCCGCCGCCCCGCTGCTGGAGGCGCTGAACGCGGGTGCGATCGATGCGGGCGGCGTGGGCGACGCGCCCTTCACCTTCGCGGCCGCCGCGGGCGTGCCGGTCAAGGCGTTCCTCGCCTTCCGCAACCGGCAGGACGGGCTCGCCATCCTGGTGCGGCCCGATTCCGCTCTCCGCAGCGTCGCGGATTTGCAGGGCAAGCGCATCGCCACCAACCGCGGCTCGATCGGCCACCAGGTCGTGCTCGCCGCCCTCGAAGAGGCGGGGCTGCCCGCGGACAGCGTGCAGTTCCGCTTCCTGCCGCCAGCCGATGCCAAGCTGGCGCTGACCTCCGGCGCGGTCGATGCGTGGTCGACCTGGGAGCCCTACACCTCCGCGTCCGAACTCGCCGGCCTCGTGCGGGTGGTCCGCGACGGCAACGGCATCACGCCGGGCCTCAGCTACGCGGTGGCGCACGAGGCTGTCCTCGAATCCAAACGCGCTCTGCTGGCCGACTACGCCGCCCGCCTCGCCAAAGCGCGGGCCTGGGCGCTGACCGATCCGGCGCCCTACGCCGCCGCGTGGTCGCGGCTGATCGGCCTGCCCGAGGCGGTGCCGCTTCGCTGGTTCGGGCGCGCACGGTACCGCACCGTGCCCATCGACGAGAGCGTGATCGCCGACCAGCAGCGCATCATCGACCTCTACGTCCGCGCCGGCCTGATCCCGGCGGCCCGCGCCCCGCGCGCCGAGGCGATCCTCGACACCGGGTTTTCCGACGCGCTCGCCGCCGTGCGATGATCGGGCAGGAGAGATCACCATGCACGACATCGGCGACGGCCACAGCCACGACCACCCGCCCCACGACCATGACCACGACGCGGGCGACGCCGCGCGCTGGAAGCACGACGGCGTGCGGGTGATCCCCGGCGACCGGCTCGATTCCAACACGGCGCAGACGCCCGGCATGTTCCGGCAGGCGGCGGTCAACGCCGCCCGCGTCGGCGCCCAGAAGATCTGGGCCGGCACGGTGGCGATCGAGCCCGACGCCAAGACCGGCGTGCATCACCACGGCGCCCTGGAGAGCGTGATCTACATCGTCTCCGGCCGCGCCCGGATGCGCTGGGGCGCGCGGCTCGAATACGTGGCCGAGGCCGGCCCCGGCGACTTCATCTTCGTGCCGCCTTTCGTGCCGCACCAGGAGATCAACGCCTCGACCGACGAGCCGCTGCACTGCGTGCTGGTGCGCTCGGACAATGAGGCGGTGGTGGTCAACCTGCCCGACGTCGAGGCCGCCGAGCGGCCCGAGACGGTCTACTGGGTCGATCCGATCCACAAGCAGCCGTGAGGCGACGGGACCTCTGTCGCGCTGAGCGAGGCGGGCAGGGGCTTGTCCCCTCCCAGGCGTGGGCAGGCGAACGCCCGATCCTGCCGAGCCAGAGACCTTCGAAAAGGGGCACACGGGACACACAAATCGTCCCGGCATGAACGATCCCGATCCGAGCCCGCGCGCTGGATGACGGCCGGCTCCGACGGGACGGCCTGCGCGCGCTTCTTTCGGAAGACCGCTCCAGACCTGCTCGGTTTCGATAATCCCCGGCACGAGGCCCGCGGCCCGAACGTGGTCTTCATCGGCGCGTCCAAGCCCAACACTGCCTGCGCAGCGGTCGACGCGGCCGGGATGCTCGCCTGATGTCTGATCACGTTCCGGCGAGGATCGGATGGGTTGTTGAAGAATGGAAGCCGGCGACGCTAAGACCGCCCCGAACCAAGGATGGCGCGGTTCCGGCGATGCAGATCCTATGTTAGTTCGGCGCGTCGCTGACGACGGTCACGCGCGCTCGGGGATGAGGCGGCAGGCGGCGAAGGATCCATCGTGCAGTCGCAGTCTTCCTCCCCGAACGTTCCGGATGCGCTCAAGCGCTACTTCGAACAGGCGCACATCGCCCTGGCGCTCGCGGGGGTGGGCGCGGACAATCCGCTGCTCCTCGTCAACGAGCCGTTCCACAAGCTGACGGGCTACACCGCTCCGGAGGTCGTCGGGCGCAACTGCCGTCTGCTGCAGGGCGATGCCGAGAATCTCGAGGCAAGGGAGAAGATCCACACCTTCCTCGAAGGCGACGGCGTGAACGCGGTGCGCACCACCATCCTCAACGTCCGCAAGGACGGGCGGCCCTTCGTCAACCTGCTCTACATGTCCAAACTGCGGGCCCTGTCCGGGGAGGTGCGGTTTCTTTTCGCTTCCCAGTTCGACGTCAGCCGCTCGCAGCCCGAGCTGCTCGCGGCCTACGATGCCGAGCTGAGCCAAATGCTGTCCCGGCTGCGCCCCTCCCTCGCAGAGAGCGGGATCGTCCTCGAAGGGTCGCTCAAGGCGATTGCCAATACCGTCGCCACCGTCGCCCAAGCCAAGCTCACCCTCGCGGATCTCGATGGAACCGGATTTCCCTGAAACGGCCCGGGCCGAGGCTCCCGAGACGCGAAGCGGGGCGAGCGCGGCCGGGGCCGTGGCGCGCTTTGCCGGCCCCGTCGTCGGGATCGGGGCCTCAGCGGGCGGCCTGGAGGCCCTGCGCGAGATGCTTTCGCGCGCCCAGGCGCCGACCGGCATGGCCTTCGTCATCGTCCAGCACCTCGATCCCAATCACGAGAGCATGCTGGCGCAGCTCCTCGACCGGCATACCGATCTCGAGGTCCTGCAATGCGAGGGCAGCGAGCGTATCGAGGGCGACACGGTCTACATCATCCCGCCCGGTCGCGGGCTCGCCATCCAGCAGGGCGTGCTCGAACTCACCGAGTTCGTGCAGCCGCGCGGGCTGCGCCGCCCCATCGACGACTTCTTCCTCTCGCTCGCGGTCGATCAGCAGGCCAACGCGGCCTGCGTGATCCTCTCGGGCACGGGCGCCGATGGTACCACCGGCCTGCGGGCTGTGAAGGAACATGGCGGCGTCTGCGTGGTGCAGCAGCCGGAGACCGCGCGCTACGACGGGATGCCGTTGTCGGCCGTCGGCACCGGCCTCGTGGACTTCGTGCAGCCGCCCGGCGAGATCGTGAACTGCCTCGCGGCCTTCTTCCGCCGCCGCGGTTCGGACCCGATCGACGAGCAGGCGGAACGCCTCGCCGATCATGTGGACGACTTGTGCCGGGTGATCCGCACCGCGGTCGGGCACGATTTCTCCGGCTACAAGCGGACGACGCTCATCCGCCGCGTCGAGCGGCGCATGCACGTGCTCGGCATCGACGCGGGCCGCGCCTACCTCGCCCGCATCCGGGCGGACAAGTCCGAGTGCGACGCGCTGTTTCGCGACCTGCTGATCAACGTCACCCGCTTCTTCCGCGACGCGGAGATGTTCGAGGTCCTGCGCGAGCGGGCGATCGAGCCACTGCTGCGCGACCGCGATCCGGACGAGGACATCCGGGTCTGGATTCCGGGCTGTTCGAGCGGCGAGGAGGCCTACTCGATCGCCATGCTGTGTGCGGACGCAGCGCAGCGCCTCGACCTGCCGCTCGCGGTCCAGATCTTCGCCACCGACATCGACGAGCGCATGCTGCAGATCGCTCGCGAGGCGACCTACCCGGCCGCCGCACTCGCCGACATCCCGGCGCCCCTGCGCGAGCGCTACGTGGTGCCCCACGCCGAGCGCTTCACGATCGCCTCAGAGATCCGCGACCTCATCCGGTTCTCCAGCCACAGCCTGGTCAAGGATCCGCCCTTCTCGCGGATCGATCTTCTGTCCTGCCGCAACCTGCTCATCTACTTCGACGACCGCCTGCAGCAATCGGTGCTGCCGCTGTTCCACTACGCGGTACGGCCGGGCGGCTACCTCTTCCTCGGCCCCTCCGAGAGCGTCAGCCGGTTCGAGCAGCTGTTCCCGCCGATCGACCAGCACGCCCGCCTGTTCGAGCGGCCGCCGGGCTCGCCGAGATATCCCATCGACCTGCCCGGACATGCCCGGCGCAGCGAGGTGCGCCGCGATCCGAACGATGGGCAGAAGGCTGCACCGATCGCCGACGAGACGGCGGCCGCCCGGCGCATGCTAGAGCGCTACGCGCCGCCGAGCATGGTCCTGAACGAGGACGGCGCCATCATCGCGGCCTACGGGCGCCTGAGCCGCTACTTCGACTTTCCCGTGACGCGTACGGGCGGCACCAGCGCCATCACCCTGGCACGCCCAGGGCTGCGCGACGTGATCGGCCCCCTGCTGCGGCAGACCCGTGACGCCCGCAAGCGCGTCGTGGTTCGGGACGTGGAGGTGGTGTCCGAATACGGAGTCCAGCAGATCGAGCTTGTCTGCGATCCGTTGCCGGACGCCACCATGCTTCTCGTCCTGCGTGACGCGGGCGCCTTCCGCCCGTCGAGCGACCCCGATCTCGTCGAGATGGATGCCGGCGGCGATCACGTCGAAGCCCTGGAAGAGGAGTTGCTGCGCACCCGCTACAAGCTGCGCTCGACGGTCGAGGAACTGGAGACCGCCAACGAGGAGCTGAAGAGCTCCAATGAAGAAATGATGTCGATGAACGAGGAGCTCCAATCGACCAATGAGGAGCTGACCACGGTCAACGACGAGCTGAAAACGAAGATCGACCAGCTCACCGTCGCCAACGCCGACCTTCGCAACTTCTTCGAATCGACCGATCTTGCCGTGGTGGTTCTCGACCGCGACCTGCGGGTGCGCAGCTTCACCGGCTCGGCCACCGCGATCTTCCCGCTGCAGCCGAGCGACCGTGGGCGACCGCTCGCCGACGTCGCCACGCGGCTCGCCGGTCCGGAGTACCTGGCCGACGCGCGGGCGGTGTGCGCGGGTGGTTCGGCGATCCAGCGGCGGGTCGTGACCCGCGACGGCGAGCGCACCCTGTCGCTGCGGGTGCTGCCCTACCGCCTGCAGAGCGCGAGCGTCGATGGCGCGACCCTGGTGCTGACCGACATCACCGAGGCGCTCTCGCTCGAGCGCGAACTCGCCGCCGAGCGGGAGCGGCTCGACCTCGCGATCAAGGCCGGCGGAATCGGCATCTGGGAGTATCTGCCCGACGAAGACACCATCATGGTCGATGCCACGGCCGCCGCCATGCTCGACCTCGCCTCCGAGGGGCGTCACCCGCTCGCGGATCTGGAGGCGCGCCTGCGACGCGAGGATCGCAGGGAGGTACGGGACGCGTTCGCGCAGGCGGCCCGGGGCCTCTGCGATTTCGAGGCGCGCCTGCACGTCCGTGGCGACGGGCACGCCACCCGGTACGTCCGGAGCTACGGGCGACTGATCGTCGGCAGCGCACCGCGCCGGATCATCGGTGTCTCCATCGACGTCTCGCCCGAGCATGCCCTGACCGAGACACGTGACCTGATGCTTCGCGAGATGAATCATCGGGTCAAGAATCTGTTCGCGATCATCGGGGGGATGATCACGGCGGGCGCCCGCTTGCAGCAGGACGTCGCAACCTTCGCGCACGACATGCGCGACCGCATCGCCGCGCTCGGCCGCGCGCACTCGCTGGCCGACCACACCACCGACCAGGGAATGAGCGACCTCTGCAGCCTCGTGGGCGCGACCTTGCAGCCCTACCGCGACCACATCCCGATCGAGATTGGGGGGCCACCAACGGCCGTCGACTGGCGCTACGTGTCCTCGCTCGCGATGATCCTGCACGAATGCGCAACGAATTCCGTGAAGTACGGAGCCCTCGGCGCGGAAGACGGTCGCCTCGAAGTGACCTGGGAGCACCGCTCCGAGGGGCTCACCCTGCAATGGGCCGAGCGGATGACGCGCCGCACCGCGATCAGTGCCGGCCGCGGCTTCGGCACGTCGCTGATCGAGATGTCGCTCCAGCAGCTTCAGGCGGCCGTCGAGCGCAAGCTGGACGAGAACGGCTACCGGCTCACCCTTGTCATACCCAGCCTGGTGTGATCGACCAAGTCAAAGAATTACACCGAACGAATGGGTCGCCTGAAATCGATAATATACACTAAATTGCTCGCCAGGCGATTGGATGATTTTCCGGCCCAATCCAGTGCCATGCCGAGACTTAAGTTTAATTTCAATTCTGAATGATTATTTTTGACTTTTGTTCTATGCTATATTTTCTATGCGAATAATACAGCTCCAGACTGAAAGGCTCGGTCTGACGTTGGTCTCCGTCATTCCGGGGCGCCGCAGGCGAACCCGGAATCCACGATGGGCCTCGAC
>JAGTAM010000232.1 GCA_023422485.1 Pseudomonadota bacterium
CGCCAGCGACGAGCGCGCTCAGCGTGTCGGCGAGGCACTCGATCGCGACTGGGTCGGACGATCGTGCCACGTGGATGAGGCCGGAGATCATGCCGCGCGAATAACCGATTTTACGCCCTCGCAAAGCCTTCGTTGCGCAGCCGTTCCCGCGCAGGGCCCGGAATGCGGGTGAAAGCGTGTCCTTGCATGAAACTTGTGCATTCCGGCTTCCATTGTTCCTGATATGTTCTTAAGCTTGCGGTGGCAGTGGGCTGGAAGCGGTGGGCGTCGGGTGAGTGACGGACGAAAGCCGATGCGCGGCAGGCTGGACGGCGCCCGGCACGAGGCGTCCCGGGTCGCGCCCGAGGCACGCCGCGGACGCGGAGCGACCGCCAACCCGGACGGACGCTTCGAGGCGACCCGGCGCGAGAGCTTCGACGACGGCTGGCCGGACGAAGCGGAGCGGTCCCGGCGCACCGAAGTGACGGCGGAGCGCGCCCGCCACATCATCACCCGCAACGCCTCGCCGGACATCCCCTTCGATCGCTCGATCAACCCGTATCGCGGCTGCGAGCACGGCTGCATCTACTGCTTCGCCCGGCCGAACCACGGTTACGTCGGTCTCTCGCCGGGCCTCGATTTCGAGACGCGGCTGTTCTCCAAGCCGGATGCCGCGGCGCTTCTGGAGCAGGAATTGTCGGCGCCCCGTTATCGGCCGCGAACCATCGCGCTCGGCACCGCGACCGATCCCTACCAGCCGATCGAGCGCAGCCATGGCCTCACCCGCGCCGTGCTGGAGGTGCTCGCCCGCTTCCGCCACCCGGTCGGGATCGTCACCAAGTCGAACCTGATCCTGCGCGACCGCGACCTGCTGGCCGAGATGGCGGCCCAAGGTCTCGTGAAGGTCGCGGTCTCGGTCACCACCCTCGATCCGGATCTGGCCCGGCGCCTGGAGCCGCGCGCCCCGCATCCGCGCAAGCGCCTGGAGGCGATCCGGTCTCTGAGCGAGGCGGGCGTGCCGGTGATGGTGATCGCCGCCCCCGTCATCCCCTCGCTCAACGACCACGAGATCGAGGCGATCCTCGAAGCCGCCCGTTCGGCCGGCGCGCGGGAGGCGAACTACGTGCTGCTGCGCCTGCCGCACGAACTCGACGACCTCGTCGGCGACTGGTTCACGGAGCATTATCCGGGGCGCAAGGCGCACGTGTTCTCCCTGCTGAGCGCGGCCCGCGGCGGCAAGACCTACGATGCCGCCTTCGGCACCCGCATGATCGGTCATGGCCTCTACGCCGACCTGATCCGCCGCCGCTTCGCGCTCGCCAAGCGCCGCCTCGGCTTTCCGGAGGAGCCGGTCCGCCAGACGACGGAGCTGTTTCGCGTGCCGCCGCGCGCGGGGGATCAGCTCGCGTTGTTCTGAGGCAGGCTCGTATGGAGAGCGCTGCCCCCTCACCCGACTTGCAGGGAGAGGGGTGTCAACGGCGCCCGCAACGATCGAACTGGCGCCGCGTCACCCGTCCGAGACGACGCAAGCGGCCTCGAACCGCCCCGTGAAGCTCACCCGGTGATGCGGGGAGCGTCCCTGCGCCGTCAGCCCGGCGAGGTGGGCGGCGGTGCCGTAGCCGGCGTTGCGCTCCCAGGCATAGGCCGGATGACGCAGGGCGAGCCGGCGCATGATCTCGTCGCGAAAGGTCTTGGCGACAATGGAGGCGGCGGCGATCTGCGGCACGAGGCGGTCGCCGCCGACCACGGCGCGGCAGGCTTGCGTCAGGCCGGGGATCGCATCGCGCCCGTCTACCAGCACGGTCGCATCGAGCCTCAGGCCGGCGACAGCCCGGCGCATGGCGTCGAGGGTCGCCCCGCGCACGTTCACCCGGTCCACCAGCGCCCGCGAGCCGCCCGCGAGCGAGACCCGCGCATGTGCCCGGATCAGCGGCGTCAGGGCCTCGCGCGTCGCGCGGTCGAGGCGCTTGCTGTCGTCGAGCCGGGCCAGGATCTCGGGGGGAAAGGCGAGGGGATCGAACCAGACGGCGGCCACCATCACCGGCCCGCACAGCGCGCCGCGCCCGACCTCGTCGCAGCCGATCACTGCCGGGTAGGTCGCGGCGAGGGCCGGGTCGAAGGGGCACGCAGCTTTGACGGGTTTCGAGCGGGGGAGCATGCGCCGACCCTCGCATTCCCGCGCGCCTCCGTCATCCCGAGGCCGGCGAAAGCCCTGCGGACAAGGGGGGGCGGCGATGGGGAAATCAGCCGGGGCGGGGCAGCGCGGCAGTGCTCGGGCGGCGGTCGGGGCGCTGCATCGGTCCCAGCGCGTGCGCGGTCGCGATGTTGTCGTAGAACTGCCGCGCGCTCTCGGCCCAGGTGTAGCGCAGGGCTTCCGCCCGGCAGCGCTCGCGCGGAATCGTCAGCGCGGCCAGCGCGGCCGTGCGCAGATCGGCGTCGAGGACGCCTGCATTCGTGCCGCCGATGACGTCGAGGGGGCCGGTGACGGGGAAGGCGGCCACCGGCAGGCCGGAGGCCAGGGCTTCGAGCAGCACGATACCGAAGGTGTCGGTCAGGCTCGGGAAGACGAAGGCGTCGGCGCCGGCATAGACCCGCGCCAGCGCCTCGCCGGTCAGCGCGCCGAGAAAATGCGCGTCGGGCGCCAGGGCCTGGAGACGGGCGCGGTCCGGCCCGTCGCCGACCACCACCTTGGAGCCCGGCAGGTCGAGGGCGAGGAAGGCGGCGAGGTTTTTTTCGACGGCGAGCCGCCCGACCGAGAGGAAGATCGGGCGCGGCAGATCGGGGAAGGCGTCGATGTCGCGAGGCCGAAATAGCTCGGTGTCGACGCCCCGCGTCCAGCGCATCAGGTGGGTGAAGCCGCGCCCCGAAAGCTCCCGCTCCAGCGAGGTCGTGCTGACCATGGTGCCGCTCGCCGCCGCGTGGAAGCGGCGCAGCCACGCATAGCTCCAGGCCTCGGGCACCGGCGCGCGGGCGGCGAGGTATTCGGGGAAGCGGGTGTGGTAGCTCGTGGTGAAGGGCTGGTTCAGCGACAGGCAGGCGGCGCGCACCGCGTGGCCGATCGGGCCTTCGGTGGCGATGTGGACATGGCTCGGCGCGAGCCGCTTCCAGCGCGCGAGCACCCGCCTACGGGTGACCAGCGAGAGCCGGATCTCGGAATAGCCCGGCATCGGCAGTGAGGCGAAATCGGCCGGGGTCAGCATCAGCGGCTCGACGCCGAGCCCGGCACCGGCCTCGGCCATGCGCTCGACGGAGCGCACCACGCCGTTGACCTGCGGGTGCCACGCATCGGTGGCGAGCAGGAGCCTCATGCCGGCCTCACGAAAGATTGCATGGCTCAGGCGACGGCGCGGCGAATCTCGGGTTCGAAGCTCTCCGCGGCGCGGCGTTCGCGCAGCATGGTCGGGTAGTGCAGCACCTCCATGCGGCCGTCGTAATGCTCGACGATGCCGGTGCAGGATTCCACCCAATCGCCGGTATTGAGGTAGGTCAGCCCCTCGACCTCGCGGTGGGCCGCATGGTGGATATGGCCGCAGATCACGCCGTCCGCCCCCTGGCGCCGGGCCTCGCTCGCCAGGAAGGTCTCGAATTGGCCGATGAAGTTGACCGCGTTCTTCACCTTCAGTTTGGCCCAGGCCGAGAGGGACCAGTAGGCCAGCCCGAGACGGCGGCGCACGCGGTTGACGACGGTATTGACGGTGAGCGCCGTGGTGTAGGCCCAGTCGCCCAGATGCGCGAGCCACTTGGAGTGACGCACCACCATGTCGAACTGGTCGCCGTGGATGACGAGGTAGCGCTTGCCGTCGGCCGCGACGTGGACCCGGCTGTCGGCGATCTCGATGCCGCCGAAGGTCGTGCCGATATAGTCGCGCAGGAACTCGTCGTGATTGCCGGGCACGTAGACGACGTGGGCGCCCTTGCGCACCTTCCGCAGCAGCTTCTGCACCACGTCGTTGTGCGCCTGCGGCCAGTACCAGCCCGAGCGGAGCTGCCAGCCGTCGACGATATCGCCGACGAGGTAGATCGTATCGGCATCGACCTCGCGCAGGAAATCGAGCAACAGGGCCGCTTGGCAGCCCTTGGTGCCGAGATGAAGATCGGACAGAAACAGCGTCCGAACGCGGATGGTCGATTCCGGATCTTGGGACACGGGCGCCTCCGGCCTCTCACAACCGCATCGCGACAGGAGAGAGCCAAATCGCATTCCGATCTCAGTTTGATGACGGCAGCGCATCCTTGTGCCGCGCTCCGAGCGACCGACGCTGCCTCCGCAGGTTCGGCCACGGCCCGCCGCAGACCCCGCCCGCAGCCCGTGCATGCGAAAATCTTTTTGTTTTTCAGTTCAGTTTTTTCCGTTTTCCATTCCCTGGCAGGGGAGGCATAACGGCAGCCAAGGTCATCCGCCGCGCGTGTTTCGATCCGCGCGGGAAGCGCCCCTCAGTGGTGCGGGAATGGCCGGGACGGATGGGAGCGCTGGACAATCAGCAGGAGCGCGCTTGAATGCGGCGCTGGGCTGACGCATCGAGGGTTCGATCCTCTGGAGGCGACCGGCGTGGCTGCACACGCTGCGACGCGGGCGGCATGACGGCCGTTTCGCCGCTCCGGGACGATCAACGATCCGATATCGCAGTGATGGGGTTCCGGCCCGCGCGAGACTTCTCGCGTGCCGCTTCGCGGCGGGACCGAACGACGTTTCACGGCGGGCGCGTGCCCGCCATCAGAATCGGGCGGATCACGGCCGCAAAAGGCCGGCCCGCCCAGAACGACTTGAATTGGAGGAAATTCTCATGGCGGCAACGAGACGTCCGGGACGCAACCACCTGTTCGTTCCCGGCCCGACCAACATCCCGGACCGGGTGATGCGCGCCATGATGGTGCAGTCCGAGGATCACCGCTCGGTCGACTTCCCGTCCCTGACGAAGCCGCTGTTCGAGGACACCAAGAAGGTGTTCGGCTCGACCGAGGGCACGATCTTCCTGTTCCCGGCCTCCGGCACCGGCATCTGGGAATCGGCGCTGACCAACACGCTCGCCCGCGGCGACAAGGTGCTGACCTCGCGCTACGGCCAGTTCAGCCACCTCTGGATCGACATGGCCCAGCGCCTCGGCCTGGACGTGATCGTCCAAGAGGAGGAGTGGGGCACCGGCGCCAAGCCCGAGAAGATCGAGGAGGCCCTGCGCGCCGACAAGGATCATCAGATCAAGGCCGTCATGGTGGTCCATAACGAGACCGCGACCGGCGTGACCTCGAACATCGGCGCCGTGCGCAAGGCGATCGACGCCGCCGGCCACCCGGCCATGCTCTTCGTCGACGGCGTGTCCTCGATCGGCTCGCTGCCGTTCTACGCCGACGAGTGGAAGGTCGATTGCGCCATCGCCGGCTCCCAGAAGGGCCTGATGCTGCCGGCCGGTCTCGGCGTGATCTGCGTCAGCCAGAAGGCGCTCAAGGCGGCCGAGGGCCAGTCCGGCCGCAACGACCGGCTCGCCCGCGTCTACTTCGACTGGGAAGACCACAAGAAGCAGAACCCGGCCGGCTACTTCCCCTACACCCCGCCGCTGCCGCTGCTCTACGGCCTGCGCGAGGCGCTCGCCTGCCTGTTCGAGGAAGGCCTGGAGAACGTCTATCACCGCCACGCGGTGCTCGGCGAGGCGACCCGTCAGGCCGTCGCGGCCTGGGGCCTGAAGACCTGCGCCAAGTCGCCGGAGTGGAACTCCGACACCGTCACCGCCATCCTGGCGCCCGAGGGTGTGGACGCGGCCAAGATCATCAAGCACGCCTATGTGCGCTACAACCTCGCCCTCGGCGCCGGCCTGTCCCAGGTCGCGGGCAAGGTGTTCCGCATCGGCCACGTCGGTGATCTCAACGAGCTGTCGCTGCTCGGCGCCATCGCCGGTGCCGAGATGTCGCTCCTCGACAACGGCGTGAAGGTGACGCCGGGCTCGGGCGTGGCCGCGGCCTCCAGCTACCTGCGCGAGAACCCCCTCTCGAAGTCCTGATTTTTGGTGAGCGGCGCCGGTTCCAACGGCGCCGCTTCCGCTAAGTAAAGAAAGGCGCCCTGCGGACGATCCGGCTTGCCGGACCTTGCGCGGGAGACGCTTCGAGACAGTGAGGAAACGGGGCCGGCGTTACGCCCGCCGGTCGATCCGGAAGGGGTCCAGAATGACAAAGAAAATCGTCTTCCTCGATCGCGAGTCGCTCGACGCGACCGTGCGCGAATTCAACTTCCCGCACGAGTACAAGGAATACGAGTCGACCTGGACGCCGGAGGAGATCGTCGAGCGCCTTCAGGGCGCCGAGATCGCGCTGATCAACAAGGTGCCGATGCGCGCCGACACGCTGAAGCAGCTTCCCGACCTGAAGCTGATCGCGGTGGCTGCCACGGGCACCGACGTCGTCGACAAGGCCGCGGCGAAGGCGCAGGGCATCACGGTCGTCAACATCCGCAACTACGCCTTCAACACCGTGCCCGAGCACGTGGTGGGCCTGATGTTCGCCCTGCGCCGGGCGATCGTGCCCTACGCCAACTCGGTGCGCCGGGGTGATTGGAACAAGTCGAAGCAGTTCTGCTACTTCGACTACCCGATCTACGACATCGCCGGCTCGACGCTCGGCATCATCGGCTACGGGGCACTCGGCAAGTCGATCGCCAAGCGGGCCGAGGCGCTGGGCATGAAGGTGCTGGCCTTCGACGTGTTCCCGCAGGACGCGCTCGTGGATCTCGAGACCATCCTGACCCAGTCCGACGTGATCACCCTGCACGTGCCGCTGACCCCCCACACCAAGAACATGATCGGGGCCGAGCAGCTCAAGAAGATGAAGCGGTCCGCGATCCTCATCAATACGGCCCGCGGCGGGCTGGTGGACGAGGCGGCGCTGCTCCAGGCGCTCAAGGACGGCACCATCGGCGGCGCCGGCTTCGACGTGGTGGCCCAGGAGCCCCCGAAGGATGGCAACATCCTGTGCGAGGCCGATCTGCCGAATCTGATCGTCACCCCGCACGTCGCCTGGGCGAGCAAGGAGGCGATGCAGATCCTCGCCGACCAGCTCGTGGACAATGTCGAGG
>JAGTAM010000301.1 GCA_023422485.1 Pseudomonadota bacterium
GCCTGTGCCTCGGCCTCGTCTTCGCCCTGTCGGGCGGCTCGCTGACGCCGGCCCTGGCCGGGGCGGCCCTCGCCACCGGCCTGATCGCCCGGCGCCTGGACATCCCGGCGCTGCGCTGGTGCGTAGCGGGGCTCGCCGCCATCGTCGCCGCCCGGCTCGCCTGGGATCCGGCCCTGATCGGGGCGGATCTGTCGCGCACACCGATCCTCAACGGGCTCGTGACCGCCTACGGCCTACCGGCCCTGTGCTTCGGCCTCGCCGCCTGGGTGATCCGTCGGCCGGGGCGGCCGGCCGACATCCCGGAACAGGTGGCGCAGGCCCTGAGCCTGCTCCTCTCGGGTCTGTTCGTCTTCCTGGAGATCCGCCACGCGCTCCATGGCGGCGACCTCACCGCCCCCGGCACGAGCGTGCTGGAGCAGGGCCTGACGACGCTGACCGCCCTCGGTTTCTCCGGGGTGCTGACGCGGTTTTCCGGCCCCTCGCCCTCCCCGGTGATCCGCTTCGGCGGCCTCGCCTTCGCCTGTCTCGCCCTGCTGCAGGGCGCGCTCGGCCTCGGGCTCGCCGCCAACCCCCTGCTGACCGACGAGCCGGTCGCGGGCGGCCTGATCCTGAACGACGCCGTGCTCGCCTACGCGCTTCCGGCGGCGGCTTCCTTCGCGCTGGCGCGGGTGGCGCAAGGCGTGCGGCCCGTGTGGTTCGTGCGGATGGCGGGCGGTCTCGGGTTGGCGCTCAGCTTCCTCGCCCTGTGCCTCGCCGTGCGGCACGGCTTCCAGGGCGAGCGGCTCGGCCTCGACCGCGAGACCGGGCAGGCCGAGTGGTACACCTACTCGGCGGCGTGGCTCGGCCTCGGCCTGATCGCCCTCGGCTACGGTATCCTGCGCGGCTCGGCGACCGCACGGCTGGCCTCCGCCGTGCTCGTCGGGCTGGCGACGCTCAAGGTGTTCCTGCTCGACCTCTCGGGGCTGGAGGGGCCGCTGCGGGCCCTGTCCTTCCTCGGGCTCGGCGCCTGCCTGATCGCCATCGGGCTCGTCTACCAGCGCCTCGTCTTCGCGCCCGCTCCCCCGCTCGTGCCGCCGCCCGCCGCGCCGGAGATGTGAAACGGTCCCGTTCCGGCACGTCGCCCGTTTCCGGCATTGACCGTCGGCTAACCGGGCGCGGTCATTCTGCGGGGGAGCCAGGTTGCGTATCGGCTCGGTCGTGCGAACGACACCCCCCGCCGTCCCGGGTCGGACGGCGGGGACGCCGCCCCCCGCCGCGCCTCGATGAGGGGCGGCCGTAGCCGCCGAGGCGGCAGGCAAGGCCTCGGATCCCCCGTCAGACCGGTTCGTTGATCGCTCCCGGTTCGTCTCCCTGTCGGCTTCGCCTCGCGATCACGGATCGAAGCGCGACCGGCCGTCTTGGGGGGGCGTCCGCAACCGGCCCGCGCGCGGCCGCGGCTAAGCGCGCCTCACAAAACTCCCGATCACCGGCCGTTCTCGCTCTGGAGACGACAGCGCAGCGTAAGTTTTGTGAGAGCCACTGAGCCGGCCGGTCACGCGGCGGGGCGTCGCGGATCGGAACAGGGGCGAGGGATGGCTTCTTGCTGGAGGAACCGGCGCCCCCGCGCGGCCGCACCCGACGGACCGCCGTGCCTGAGGGCGCCCTGGACCCACCGCGAAGGATTCGCGCATGCCCCGTCGTTCGACCCGTCTCCGCATCCCGGCCGCCCTACTCGCCGCTGTGACCGGCCTTGCCCTGCCGGCCGTCGCACAGGCGCAGGGCAAACCGCTGTCGCCGCCGGACAGCGACGCGATGCCGCCGGTCGAGCTGACTGTCGAAATGCGCGACGGCCATCCCGTCTGCCAGCCGGCGGAACTGCGTCTGCCGGCCGACACCAACGTGGCGCTCAACGTGGTGAGCCGGGCCGATCAGCCGGTGACGCTCACCATGCCGGGCCAGTTCGAGAACGGCCGCGTGCTCCACGCCGACGGCGATCTCGTCCACGTGGCGAGCGAGAAGGGCTACACGGTGAAGCGGGACGGGCGCGGGCAGTTGCGGCTTCGCACGGTCTCGGCCGGCGAGAAGACCTTCGCCTGCACCGGCGCCAACAGCCGGAGCAACCCGTTCGAGGGCAAGGTCATCCTGACCCCGCCCTCGGGCTGAAGCCGCGGGCCGGGAAACGACAAGGTCGACGATGAGGCTCGAGGATGAGACTCGAGGATGAGAGTTGGCAGGCCCCATCCCCCATCCTTTAAAGGAACGGACGATTCCGCGCCTTGTCGCCGCGACGGCGGGGGGCGGGTTCGGACCAGAGGATGCGGGACAGAGGGCGCATGGCGAAGCCGGGGGACGAAGACGAGCAGGCCATCGACCGCCTGACCCTGTACATGCTGAAAGAGACCTATTGCGCGGCCGCGGGCGCCCTGATGCGGATGAACCCGCAGGCCGCCGACGAGCTGTTCCAGGCCTTCGAGCGGCAGATCGCCGATGCGCTCCAGCGCATGCACGCCCACCGCTCGGAAGGGCCGGACTCGACCGCCATCGCCATGGCGGTCGGCGACCGGATCGCCGACATCCTCGATCAGGCCCACCGCCGCCAGTTCGAGCCTGCGGTCGCGCCGGGGCCCGAGGATCGCAGCCTCAAGGCCGTGCGGGAGTCGGGCCTCTCCGCCGAGGCGGTCGAGATCCTGGCTGACCTTCAACGCCGCTTCCCCGCGCCGTGAACCGTCGCCGCATGGGCAGCGACGGGGCGAGATCGGAGCGGACTCCTACTCCGCCGGCACCACCCGCGGGGTCAGGGGCGCCGGCTCGTCCTCGAACGGGCGCTCGGGGTGCATGGTGAAGGCCAGCCCCGCGCCGAGCAGAAGCAGGCCGATCGAGCCGGCGAACGGCAGGATCCAGTTGCCGGTCAGATCCACGATCAGGCCGAAGGTGAGCGGCGAGACGATCGCGGCGAAAGCCGAGCCGAAATTCATCAGCCCGCTCGCGGTGCCGGCATATTGGGGCGCGATGTCCATCGGCACCGACCAGATCGGCCCGATCACCAGTTCGAGGAAGAAGAAGCCGCCG
The DNA here is from genome assembly GCA_023422485.1 of Pseudomonadota bacterium. Taxonomy (GTDB): domain Bacteria; phylum Pseudomonadota; class Alphaproteobacteria; order Rhizobiales; family Beijerinckiaceae; genus Methylobacterium. Next base: position 3,049 of record JAGTAM010000301.1, read on the forward strand.
CTGAGCAGCAGCGCCACCAGGGTGAGGTCCTTGGTGAAGAACACCCCCGCGAGGCAGGCGGCAGCCCCGAGCATGCCGAGGCAGATCACGTTGCGGCGCGCCTTCTGCAGGTCGCCGGTCTTCTTCAGGATGCGGTCGGAGACCACGCCCCCGAGCGTGTCGCCGACGACGCCCGCGAAGAACACGCCCGAGGCGAACAGGGCCGAGTTCTTGATGTCGAGGCCGTAGCCGTCCTTGAAGAACGAGGGCAGCCAGTTGAGGTAAAGCCAGAGCGACCAGCCGTAGCAGAAATAGGTCAGCGTCACCGGCGCCATGCGCGGGATCAGCCGGCGCCACGGCACCGGCGGTTTGGCGGCGGGCTTGGCGGTCCGGTCATGGATCGCGAGCCGCTCCAGATCCTCGTTCGTGATGCTCTTATGCTCGCGCGGGTCGTCCCGGTAGTAGAACGCCCAGACCAGCACCCAGGCGAAGCTGACGATGCCGAGCACGACGAAGGCGCCGCGCCAGCCCACATAGGCCATCATCAGCACGACGAGCGGCGGCGTGATCGCGTTGCCGAAGCGGGCGAAGGAGTGGGTGATCCCCTGCGCGAAGCCGCGCTGGTCCTTGGCCACCCAGGACTGCATGGCGCGGGTCGCGGTGGGGAAGGTGGCGCCCTCGCCGAAGCCCAGCGCGAAGCGGGCGAGGAACAGCGAGACGACGCCGCCGACGAACCCGGTCGCCACCGTCGCCGCCGCCCAGATCAGGCCGCAGATGAGCAGCGTGCGCCGCGCGCCCCACTTGTCGGCCATGGCGCCGCCGATGATCTGGAACACCGCGTAGGGGTAGGCGAAGGCCGAGAAAACGAGGCCGAGTTCGGTGTTGGTGAGCCCGAGTTCACCCTTGATCGCCGGGCCGGCGGTGCCGACGTTGACCCGGTCGACGTAGGTGATGAAGTACATCAGGCAGAGCAGGAACAGCACCATGCCCGGCGCCGTCACGCGGCGTGGGATCGTGATCATCGGGAATCTCCTCCGATTT
>JAGTAM010000326.1 GCA_023422485.1 Pseudomonadota bacterium
GCGTGTGCTGGCCCTGGCTCTTGGCGTAGCGCAGCGAGGCGAGGGTGTCGGCGGTCTCGCCCGATTGCGAGATCACCAGCGTCAGCCCGTCCCGCTCCAGCGGCGGCTCGCGGTAGCGGGTCTCGGAGGCGACGTCGATCTCGACCGGCAGCCGCGCCAGGGTCTCGAACCAGTATTTGGCGACGAGGCCGGCATAGTAGGCAGTGCCGCAGGCGGTGATCGAGAGGCGCGAGAGCCGGGCGAAATCGAAGGGCAGGGTCTCCTGCAGGACCACCTGACCGCGCGCCATGTCGACGTAGTGGGCGAGCGTGCGTCCGACGACTTCGGGCTGCTCGTGGATCTCCTTCGCCATGAAGTGGCGGTGGTTGCCCTTGTCGACGAGGAAGGCCTGCGTCGCGATTCTTTGGCGCAGCCGGCGCACCACGGCACCGGTAATATCGCGGATCTCGGCACCGTCGCGGGTCAGGATCGCCCAATCACCCTCTTCGAGATAGGTGATCTGGTCGGTGAAGGGTGCGAGCGCGAGCGCGTCCGATCCGAGATAGGTCTCGCCCTGCCCGAAGCCGATTGCCAGCGGCGCGCCGTGGCGGGCGCCAATCAGGAAATCGTCCTCGCCCGCGAACAGGAAGGCCAGGGCGAAGGCGCCGTGCAGGCGCGGCAGCGCCGCCTCGACGGCAGCCACAGGCCCGAGCCCCTGCTCCATCAGGTGGCTGACGAGTTGCGCCACGACCTCGGTGTCGGTCTCGCTCTCGAAGCGCGCGCCCGCTGCTTCGAGTTCGCTCTTCAACTCGCGGAAATTCTCGATGATGCCGTTATGGACCACCGCCAGCCGCTCGGTGGCGTGCGGGTGGGCATTGGTCTCGGTGGGGCGTCCATGCGTGGCCCAGCGGGTATGGCCGATGCCGATCGCGCCCGGAAGCGTCGCCTGGACCAGCTTGCGCTGCAGGTTCGAGAGCTTGCCCTCGGCCCGGCGGCGGTCGAGCCGGCCGTGATCCAAGGTGGCGATGCCGGCCGAATCGTAGCCGCGATACTCGAGCCGCCGCAGCGCCTCGACCAACGCCTCCGCGACCGCGTCACGTCCGACGATGCCGACAATTCCGCACATGGCGATCCTCAAGCCGTCCGAGAGTCAAGGCGCGCGCGACGTCCCGCAGCGGAACGGACCTTGGGCTTAGCGAGAAACCCGGCTTGTAGATGTTGTCGGCGGACTTTGTCCAGACGAGCGGTTTCGGCTCGGAGTTGGTGTGATCGATGTAGGCGTGGATTTCTGCCTTGAGGGCGTCGGTGCTGGCGAAGGCGCCTCGCTGTAGGCAGCGCCGCGTCAGCAGAGCAAACCAGCCTTCGACCATGTTGAGCCAGGATGCCGAAGTCAGAGTGAAGTGCAGGTGCCAGCGTGGGCGCTTGATGAGCCAGTCGTGCACGAGGCGCGTCTTGTGGGTGGCGGCATTGTCGAGCACCACGTGGACGTCGAGGTCGGCAGGCACCGCAGCCTCGACCTGATTGAGGAAGGCGCGGAACTCGGTCGCGCGGTGGCGGCCCTTGCAGGCGCCGATGATCGTGCCCGCCTTTACGTCGAGGACGGCAAACAGATCCGTGGTGCCGTGGCGCTTGTAGTCGTGGCTGCGGCGCTCGACTTGGCCGGGGCGCATGGGCAGCGCCGGCGTGGTGCCCTTGACAGCCTGGATCTGTGGCTTCTTGTGGAAGCACAGCACGAGCGCCCGATCCGGTGGGTTGAGGTAGATGCTGAACCTCAGGCGACGAACCGGGCAAGCGCCGTACGACTAGGGATCACGGCCGGCAGAGCGTGATCACGTGGCTGCAGCGCTTCCTGGCGCATCGCCTGGAATGGCTGGTGGACGCGCCTCGCAGTGGGGTGGGTATCGGCGTGGAAAAAGGGCTCAGACGCACTCTCGCTGATCATCGAGGCGTGAGGCCGATCAGGCGAGCTTGCAGCAGGTCGATCTTGCCGCGGCCGTACATCTGGCGCTTCACGATCTTGAGCTTCGTGATCTGCCCCTCCGTCTGGCCGTTTGACCATGGCAGCGTGATCGCGGCCTGAACTGCGGATCGGTCCCGACCAATGCCGCGCGCGAAGGAGGCGACGAGACTCGCCTCGGCTCGCCTGAGCCATCCTTCGAGCCGGCCAGGCTCCATCGCTCTTACCATCGTCTGGAAGGCGCCCACCACCTCACGCGCCTCGACCAGCGCCGGCATCCCGTCCTCGACGGTGGCCACGGTCAGCGTCTCGGCCTTGGTCAACCGATCGCGACCGGTCGTCAGCCATCGTGCCAAGGTTCGCGCCGACGGTACGCGCTGAAGCCGCTCGATGTTGGCCTCCTCTGCGCGCCGACGTCGCGTCGCCCATTCCCCGACGACTCGGAGTGATCCACGGAAGTCCTGCAGCTTCGCCTGCCGCCAGATCTCGGTCGCATTGCGGCTGCCTGCGTCCCACTGGGCGTCGAGCCAGGGCAGATTGGCTTCGAGCGAGCTCTGGCGGACCCGGAAGACGTCCGTGCGCTCGCCGCGCAGGACCGCACGCACCACCTTGCGGCTGTGGCCCAGGCGCTGGCCAATCCGGCGGATCGGAAGGCCTGCTTCGGCGAGTGCGCGGATGGCCGCGTCCGCTTCCTCCCGCCCCTGGTAACCCTCGTACTGGAGCATCGTGTCTGAAAACAGAATCGCGGGTTGCGGTGGCGGTCTTGACCTGATTCCCTCCTGCTCGGAGGTGGATCATGGGCGAATGCTACTCGCTGGACCTTCGTGAACGGATCACCCGGTGTGTCGAGCAGGGTCACTCGCGGCGCGAGGCAGCGCGCCGGTTTGCCGTCAGCGCCAGTTGCGCGGTCAAGCTGGCGCAGCGCCAAGCCCGCACCGGGTCGATCGAGCCTGCCCGGCAAGGGCGGCCCAAGGGCAGCGGCAAGCTGGCGTCGGTGGCCGCCTTCCTGATCGCAGCGGTGGAGGCCACGCCCGACATCACCCTGCCGGAACTGGCTGAGGCGCTGCGGAGCGAGCGCGGCGTGACGGTCACGCCGGGCGCCCTGTCGCGCTTCCTCTGCCAACACGGCTTCACGTATAAAAAGAGCCCTGATGGCCGCCGAACGCGGTCGCGCGCTCATCCCTGAAGAGCGTCACGCGTGGCGCAGCAAGCGCCTGCCGCTGATGCGGATGGCCTGCCATCGCCTCGTCTTCCTCGACGAGACCTCCGTCACCACCAAGATGACCCGCCTGCGTGGGCGCAGCCGCAAGGGGACCCGGCTGCACGCCAAGGCGCCGTTCGGCCATTGGGGCACGCAGACCTTCATCGCCGGCCTACGCAGTGATCGCCTGAGCGCACCCTGGGTGATCGACAAGGCGATGAACCGGGCCGCCTTCGAGGCCTATGTCGAGACCCAACTCGCCCCGACCCTGAACAGGGGCGACGTCGTCATCCTCGACAATCTCGCCGTCCACAAAAGCCCCAAGGCTGCCGCCTGCCTCAAGCAGCGCGGCGCCTGGTTCCTGTTCCTGCCGCCCTACTCGCCCGACCTCAATCCAATCGAGGAAGCCTTCGCCAAGCTCAAGGCTCACCTGCGCAAGGCCAAGGCACGCACCTTCGATGCTCTCTGGCGCGCCATCGGCGACATCTGCGGCCTGTTCGAGCCCCAGGAGTGCCGGAACTTCCTCAAGGCCAAGGGATATGCGTCCGATTAAAGGTTCGACGCTCCTGGATGCGCTCGGCTGCTGTGAGGAGCGCCGGATCAAGGGCGGCCGCGCTGATGATCTCGCGAACCTGACGCATCGACCTGCGCACGGCATCGACGAAGCCGCGGCTGGCGTTCTCCATGAGGTGCCAGCGGTCGGCGACCTGGATAGCCTGCGGCAGAGCGCGGGCGATCGCCTCACCGTATCCGCCACCACGATCGCGGGCGACGATCTGGATCGAGGCGTTCTCCTTCAGCCAAGTCTGTGCGGTGGCCTGCTCGCGGTCTGGCAGGAGCGCGACGGTGCGGCGGCGTTCGAGATCGCAGACCAGGGTGCCGTAGCGGTGATTGCGTCGCCAGGCGAAGTCGTCGATGCCGATGACGCCGAGCGGACCGGACCGTGTGGTCGCCCGACGGCGGATGACGCGCAGGAGCGTGTCGCGACTGACGGGCAGCCCAAGACGCTGGGCGAGGCTCGCACCGGGCCGACCACCGAGTGCGAGCCCGAGGTGATGGACGATCTGCTCCAGCCGCGAGGTGCGTCGCGCGAAGGCGGGCAGGACGTCACCGGGAAAGCGCTCGGCGAAGACCTTCCGCCCGCAGGCAGCCGCGCCACACCAAAAACGTCGTACGACAACCCGGAGCTCGACGCGCCGGCCGCCGAGCGGCAGGTCGGCGGCACGGCGCCGGTAGCGGCTTTGGATGCGACGCGAAAGCGTTCTACAATCTGGGCAGGTCGCCACCGCGGCTCCCGATCTCACGACCAGACCGATCCGGTCGGCGTCGCTATCGAGATGATCGACGACGAAATCAGCGGGTACGAGGCTCGACGACCGGAAGCAGTGGCGCATGCTGCGGCTCCATCGTGGATGTCCGCAAACTCAACGCCGCTGGTACCAGCGAGAGTGAGTCAGAGCCTCTTTTGAACGCCGATCCTGGGTCCCTATTGGACGCCGATTGACAGTGGGGCGCCGCGCCAGGTCGGCGACGAGGTCGTCGAGACACTGATCGTGCGCACGCTGGAGACGCAGCCCGCGGGGGCGACGCATTGGTCGACGCACACCATGGCCCGGCAGTTCGGCATGAGCCAGACCATGGTCTCGCGCACCTGGCGGGCCTTCGGGCTCCAACCCCACCGCGCCGAGACCTTCAAGCTGTCGGGCGATCACGCCTTCGTTGACAAGGTGCGCGACGTGGTTGGCCTCTACCGTCAGCATGATGCGCGCCCGCATCACAGCGGCCTGCCCCGCGCCGCGCCGCCGGACCAAGCGCTGCAACTCTGAGCGCTCTTCATCCGTCAGCACGACGGCGGCCGTCTTCGGTCCGCGAGACATCGGCGCTTCCCCTCAGATACGACGAAGCCTACACCCCGATCAAAGAGTTGGAAAACTTCCAACTCAGACCACTAGCACTACTTTGGCAAATGGCTCTCAAGGTGGCTGGTCGAGGGCGGCATTACAGTAAGGCCATAGTTGTAGCCGTGCTCGGCAAGCCGGCTTGAGGCGCACGGTTCACCGAGCGTCTACATCAAAGGCGATGGCACTGAGCGACGAGGTTCGTTGGGGCGGCAATCATCCAGAAACATTCGGCGAAGTGCGCCGCAAGCATCCAAAAAATGTGGGTTAATCTGTGGGTGAATTAAATGGCTTAGTTAAAAAATTCGTTGCACAGCAACTACATAGCCAAAATATCTGGCGGAAGGGGTGTCTGTCGTATCCTTGTTCGCTCGCGTCCAGGCACGGCCACAACAGCCTACTAAATCGACGCAATACCCCGCCAAGCGTCTTCTGTTGTCCGCGATTGTCCGCCAATTTCCAGCATCCCTGTTGGGGCCCGTGTTGGGGCCGAATCGAGGAATGCCGTGGCCCGAACGACCAACCGCCTGACCGCTCGCGGGATCTTGACCTTGAAGAAGCCCGGCCGCCACGCCGATGGTGGAGGCCTCTACCTGTCCATCTCGCCCGACGGCTCACGCCGACGCTGGGTCTACCTGTTCCGCTGGCGTGAGCCCGGCCAGACAGGCGCCGGTAAGCTGCGCGAGATGGGCCTGGGCAGCGCCGGCAACGTAAGCCTCGCCCGCGCCCGCGAGTTGGCCACTGTCGCCCGTAGTCAGGTCGCGAACGGTGTGAACCCTCTTACCGTGCGCGACGTGCACCCCGAGAAGCGGATGCCCACCTTCAGCGAGATGGCAGAGGAGGTGGTCAGCTCTCTTGAGGCCGGCTGGAAGAACCCTAAGCATCGGGACCAGTGGCGTATGACTCTGACGCGCTACTGCGTGCCGATTGAAAGTGTGCCGGTCGATCAGGTCACGACCGAGCAGGTGCTGGCGATCCTAAAGCCGCTTTGGGCAAAGGTGCCGGAGACAGCCTCCCGCCTGCGCGGCCGGATCGAAAAGGTGCTGGATGCAGCTCGGGCTAAGGGGCACAGGACAGCCGAGAACCCGGCCCGCTGGCGCGGCCATCTCGATCACCTGCTGCCCCGCCGTCAGAAGCTGACGCGCGGGCACCACAAAGCCCTCCCGTATCGGGAAGTGCCGGACTTCGTCGCGCGCTTGCGCAAGAGCGGGTCGATGAGCGCCCTGTGCCTTGAGTTCACGATCTTGACCGCTGCCCGCAGCGGCGAGGCCATGGGCGCACCTTGGAGCGAGATCGATCTCGCCCGTGGCATGTGGAGCGTGCCGCGATCCAGGATGAAGGCGGGACGCGAGCACCGGGTGCCGCTCTCAGCGCGGGCCTGCGCGATTTTGGCCGGGCTGTCCGAGGCGCGGCAGGGCGATCTCGTTTTCCCTGGCAGCAGACCGGGACGACCACTGTCGAACATGGCCCTGGAGATGGTATTGCGCCGGATGGAGGTGGACGCGACAGTGCACGGCTTCCGCTCGGCGTTTCGGGATTGGGCTGCCGAACAGACGAGCGCGCCGCGCGAGGTGACCGAGGCTGCGCTGGCGCATGCCAACACGGACAAGGTCGAGGCGGCCTACTTCCGCACGGATTTGTTCGAGAAGCGACGGATGCTGATGGACCAATGGTCAGCCTTCTGCGCCTCTACAGCCACGTGAGCTTCCGATCCATCGAGAGGGTTTCAGTGGGCGGGTACGACGATTTCTATTGGACTCTGGAGCAGGTCATCGCCTGGATTATGCTTCGTGAGCGCGGTCCAGTTGAGCAGACGTCGGTGCAGGCGCTTGAGAAGATCAAGAGTGGGGACCACATACGCGAGTATCACGACAGGCACGGATCTCGGATGACGCCCTATTTCGTTGCCTGCCACAATCCGCTCGCCAAGTTGCTTCCCGGATTTGCCGATTTCGACATCGACAACAAGGACAGGTATACGCGGGAACTCGTCGACGCTCTTAGGCGTGGGGAAGTCGTCGCAAACGCTTGGTTACGTAGGGAAGAGACCCGCAGGCCAATCGAGCCGCTCTACTGGCTAGATCGTGCCATCGGCTGTGATGAGCTTGGGCTTTTGAGTGACCGGGGGCCGCCGCCTCGTCATGCATCCAATCTCGCCGATGTCCGGATTGAGGCCACCGGGGTTCGCCGTCGCTGGCCTGAGCCGTCGCGTGCAGCAAAAAGCGCTTTGAATGCGGAGGAGGAGGCGTTCGAGCGGCTATGTAAGATGATGGCGGAAAGCCCTGACAAGCCGCCGGGTCCGAAGAGAACAATCTTGAAAGATATGCGACCCGAAGTTTCCGGCCTCTCCGAACCCATCTTCAATCGCGCATGGCTCGCCGCCTTGAAACGCGTCAGGCCTATCGGTTGGGGTAAGTCGGGTCGACCGAAGAAGGAAGGATCGGAAATCGCAAAGGCAAAACTCACGAGGCAATAAAATCCTCGAGGTCTATTAGGGGGGGCGCATCCAGGGCACTTCTCGTGCATCGGCCGGGTCGATCCCGGCACATGCACAGAGGTGATCCATGAACGAGGTGTTGAGTTACGGCATCGCGGATGCAGTGAAAGCGAGCGGAGTCGGCCGCAGCTTTCTGTACGAGCAGATCAAGGCCGGCAAGCTGAAGGCACGCAAGCTAGGTCGCCGGACGCTGATCCTGGCTGGGGACCTGCAGAGCTGGCTGTCCGCCCTCCCCCCGATCTAGGCGGAACCAGAATCATGCTGGACTTCGCTCAGATTCCCCTGTTCGAGACAGCCGAGGTGGACGAGACCGCGGCGGACGCAGGGGGGGGCACCGCCAAGGTGCCCCCGAAACTCGGCCGCCTAAACGCCACGGCGTTG
>JAGTAM010000430.1 GCA_023422485.1 Pseudomonadota bacterium
CCCCGTCCTTCCAGGCCTGAAGCAGGCTCGACCCGTCGCGCCCGATCACTTCGGTGCGTAGCAGGCTGCCGCCGGGGGAGAAGCCGGTGGCGAAGATCAGCACGTCGAGCGGGTGCTCGGTGCCGTCCGCGGTGACGACGCCGTGGGGCAGGACCGCGCGGATCGGCGCCGTGACGAGGCTCACATGGGGACGGGCCAGCGCCGGGTAGTAGTCGTCGGAGAGCAGCACCCGCTTGCAGCCGAGGCGGTAATCGGGCGTGAGTTTCTCTCTCAGAACCGGATCGGTGATCGAAGCGGCGAGGTGCCGGCGTGCCATCGCTTCGGCCAATCCCGTCACGGTCGAGACGCGGGTGAAGCCGAGAAGCGCCGCGGCCTCCCGGCGCCAGAACAGCGAGGCGCGGTAGAGCCGGCGCAGGGGCGCGAACCGCATGAGGCGACGGCGCCCGCCTCCGACCGGGCGGTCGCCGCGGGGCAGGATCCAGGGGGCCGAGCGCTGGAACTGGGTGAGATGGGCGACGCCGCCGACGATCTCCGGCACGAACTGCACCGCGCTCGCCCCCGTGCCGATGACGCCGACGCGCTTGGTCCGCAGGTCGCAGGCATGATCCCAGGCCGCGGAGTGGAACGCGGTTCCGGCGAACGTGTCCAGGCCGGGAAGCCGGGGCAGGGCCGGGTGGTGCAGGGCGCCCATCGCGCCCACCAGCACGCGGGTGAAGAAGACACCCCTGTCGGTCTCGACCCGCCACAGGCCCGCGGCCGCGTCGAAGACGGCGCGCTCGACCCGGGTCTCCAGGCGCAGGAACGGCGCGAGTCCGTGCTCGGCGACCAGCCCCTCAAGATAGCTCCGAATCTCGGACTGGGGCGCGAACAGGCGGCTCCAGTCGGATTTCGGGGCGAAGGAGAGGGAATAGAGTTGCGAGGGCACGTCGCAGGCAGCGCCCGGATAGGTGTTCTCCCGCCACGTCCCGCCGATGCCCGCGGCCTTCTCCAGCACGAGGAGGCGGTCGAATCCGGCCTGTCGCGCGCGGATCGCCATGGCGAGGCCGGAGAAGCCGGCGCCGACGATGACGAGGTCGAGAGGTGCCTCGCTCACGCGGCGGCCTCCGTCTCGGCTTGGGCCTCCGCCGGCAGGGCGCGGCGCAGGAAGAGCGCGGCGGCATCGAGGGAGCGGCGCGCCTCGGGCAAGAAACTCTCGGCGAGCTGCCAGGCATGCGCCACCACGGGGAAGACGGTGAGTTCGACCGGCACGCCCGCGGCCCGCGCCTTCTCGGCGAGCCGCAGGGAATCGTCGCGCAGGATCTCGCGGGCACCGACATGGATCAGGAGCGGCGGGAACCCGGACAAGTCGGCCTCGATCGGCGAGGCGCGCGGATCGGCGGGATCGGCCCCGGCGAGGTAGGCGGGCACGAGCCGCATCAGCGATTCCGGGCGGAACATCGCGTCGCGCCGTCCATTCGTGCGGAACGAGGCGCTGCGGCCGATCAGGTCGGTGGCCGGCGAGAACAGGGCGGCGGCCGCGGGCGGGGTCAGGCCGAGGCGGCGCGCCTCGATGATCGTGGTGAGCGCCAGGGTGCCGCCCGCGGAATCCCCGGCGACGACCGCCGGCCCAGCCGGCGCGAGCGCGGCCCACACCGCGCTGCAATCCTCGACCGCGGCGGGGAAGGGGTGCTCCGGCGCCAGCCGGTAATCCGGCGTGAACACCCGGAAGCCGGCCCTGGCGAAACGCCCCGTGACCGGGCGGTACAGCTGCGCCGAGCAGGCGATGAAGCCGCCGCCGTGGAGATAGAGCAGGGTAGGGCGCTCGCCGCTCGCCCCCTCCGCCTGCACCCCCTCCGCCTGCACCCCTTCGGCCTGCGCCCACTCGCCGGGCACGCCGCCGACCGTGCCGGGGGTGAAGGCGACGCCGGCAGGCGCTGGGAATCGGGCGCCCTCGAAGGCGCGGCGGATCGCGTAGACGTCGAGGGTCCGGCCGAGCCGCCGCTTCACCGCGAGGCGGATGGCGAGATCGTAGATGTGGGCGCGCAGGCTCGCCATGGTTGCTCGTCTCGAAATCACGTGTCTTTGAGGGCGCGGCGGATCAGCGACCAGTAGCGCACCGGCATCAGGCGCTGGATCAGTACGGCGCGGCGGGCATCGGAACCGATCACCACGCGGGGGGCCCGCGTCTCGATCCCGCGCAGGATTGCCGCGGCCGCCGTCTCCGGGCGCAGGGTCAGCAGGCGCTCGAAGGCGGCCAACCCCTCGGCGGCCGCGCGCGGATCCATGGCGCGGGGCGTGCGGGCGTTGCGGGCGATGGCGGTGGCGACGCCGCCCGGATGCACAAGGGTGACGCCGAGCCCGGTGCCCTCGCATTCGTGGCGCAGGGCCTCGGTGAAGCCGCGCACGGCGAACTTGCTCGCCGCGTAAGCCGCCTGCCCCGCCGGCGCAATGATGCCGAACAGGCTCGACAGGTTGACGATCTGCGCCTGGGGCTCGGCCCGCAGCAGCGGCAGGCAGGCATGGGTCAGCCGCATCACCGCGTGCAGGTTCACGTCCATCAGCCAGTCGATATCGGCCGGGTCGGTCTCTTCGAACCGCCCGCCCAGCGCCACCCCGGCATTGTTGACGAGAAGCTGCAGCCCGCCGTGACGGGTCCGGACCGCCTCCGGCAGGGCCAGCAGCGCCGCGCGGTCGGTCAGGTCGAGGAGGTGTTCGCTGACCGCGACACCGGCGGCGCGGGCGGCCTGCGCCGTCCGGGCGCGGAACTCATGGGCGCGCCTCCCCGGTGCGCAGGGCGACGAACCACCGGTCCGCTTCCTGCCAGGACTCGGTCACGGTCGCGGCGCACAGGG
>JAGTAM010000516.1 GCA_023422485.1 Pseudomonadota bacterium
CGCGATGACGTAGTAGATGTGGAAGGCCACACCGACCGCCAGCATCAGGGGCAGGGCGATGATGTTGGCGAAGTTCAGCGGCATGCCGATGACCTTGAGCGCCATCAGCGTCCACAGCGTCGCCAGCACCAGCGGGCCCAGCGTCATCGCCACGTCCCAGGGTTTGCGCAGGGCGACCGAGAGCAGGATGAAGATCAGCGCGAGCGCGGTGAGGCCCGCCTGCACGAAGGCGCCGAGGATGGTGTAGCTCGATTCCGTCGTCGCGATCGGGGCGCCGGTGGCGTGGGGATCGACCGTCTGCACCTCCTTGGCGAAGCGGCGCAGCACCTCGTCGTTGTTCGAATCGCCCTTCGGATGCACTTCGATGCGGGCGCGGCCGTCGCTCGTGACCCACTCGGCCTTGAGGGGCTTGGGCAGGTTATCGAGGGTGATCTTCTTCGGATCGAGCAGCCCGGCCAGGCGGCTCATCAGCGTCTTCAGGTCGGTGGTGAGCGCAACGCTGGCCGCCTCGCGCTTCTCCGCCGGGGCGGCGGCCAGCGTGTCGAGGGTGCCCGAGAGGCGGTCCGCCGCCTTGGCGCCGGCCGAATCGCCGCCCGCAATGGTCTTCAGCGCCGCGGCGGTGTCCTTCAACGCCTTGACGTTCTCGGCATCCGTCGGCGGCGGCGGCTTGCGGGTCGGGTTGAGCGCCGGGCCGAGGAGCTGCGCCGTCTCCTGAATGGTGGCGAGCTTCTGGTCCTGATCGCGCGGCACGAAGGTATCGATCGAGATCACCTTGGCGACCGCGTCGAGCCCCTCCAGGCGCTTGGTCAGTTCGGGCACGGCATCGACGTTCGGAGCCAGCACGTCGATCGAATTGGGACTGGTCGCCGGGTCCTTGATCAGGTCGAGATAGGTCGCGATCGACTCCACCTTCGGGCTGCGAAGGTGCATCGGGTTGGAATCGAAGGGCAGCTTCAGAAGCAGCGGGATGCCGGCGACGGTGATGAGGCCGACGAAGATCAGCACCCACTTGCGGTGCTCGATGATCCAGTGATCGACGCCCGCCATCCATGTGGTCTCGACCGCACGCTTCTCGCCGCGCGGGTTGAGCACCGCGATCAGGGCCGGGAGCAGGGTGAGCGAGAACAGATAGGCCACGATCATGCCGACGCCGGCGATGAGGCCGAGTTCGGACACACCGCGGAACTTCGTGGGCAGGAAGGCGAAGAAGCCGGCGAGCAGCGAGATCGCCGCGAGCGTCAGCGACCAGCCGACGCCCCGCGCCGCGCCGCGAAGCGCGGATTCGACGTCACCGAGTTCGTAGCGGTCGGCCCGGTAGCGCACGGCGAACTGGATGCCGAAATCGATGCCGAGGCCGACGAACAGGGCGGCGAAGGCCACCGAGATCGGGTTCAGCTCGCCCACCATGAGGAGGCCCAGGGCCGCCGTGACGACGAGGCCCGAGAAGGTGGTGATCAGCACCGCCACGACGAGCGGGCCGGAGCGCAGGGCCAGCCACAGGAACAGGACGATGGCCGCCGTCGTCAGCGAGTAGTTCAGGAAGGCGTCGTCGGCGAGGGTGGCGAACTCGTCGTCGGCCACCGCCACCGGGCCGGTCAGGCGGATGCGCAGGCCGTGGGCCGCGTCGATGTTCTGCTCGGCGGCCACGCGCCGGATCAGCTTGGTCGCCTCGCGGCCCGGCTCCAGCGCGTTGTAGTCGAGCACCGGCTGGATCATCACGAACTTGCGCTTGTCCGTGGTCTCGCTGCGCCCGCCCGCGAGCAGGGTCTGCCACGACATGCGGGCGCGCTGCCCGTCGAGAGCCTTGCGCAGCGTCTCGTCGATCTGTGTCATCGGCTGGGCGAGGTCTTCGAGCTTGGCGTCACCGCTCTTCACGCCCTTCACGCCGAGGCTGACCACGCGCATCACGCCGCGCAGCGACGGATCGGCGGCCAGCGGCCCGAGAAGGCCCTGCTGCTCGATCAGGCGCTGGGTCGTCTGCTCCAGTTCCTCCTGCGACATCAGCAGGAGGCCGTTGCGGTCGAAGAACGGGCCGCCATCGGGCCGGTAGACGGTCTCGATCTCGGAGCGGTGCGACTTCAGGGCCTCGGCGAAGCGCGCGGCCGCCTCCTCGGCGATCTCCGGCGTCTCGCCGTCGATGACGGCGGCGACGAGGTTCGTGCGCTGCGGGAACGCCTTCTCGAAGGCGATCTCATCCTGGCGCCACGGGACGCTCGGCTCGATCAGCCGCTCGACATCGGTATTGATGCGGAACATGTGGGCGGCGGCGCCCGCGCCCGCCACCGTGAGGAGCGCCGCGGCCACCAGTACCAGCCAGCGGCGCCTGACGGAAAACGCGACGAGACGTTCGATCACGTAAAACCCTGCCTGCCTAACGATCCGGCCTGTCCCCGCGTGACGACGGGCCGGGACACCAAAAGTCCCGTCCTCCCCGCGACACAGGACGCGGCGTCCTCAAGCAGGCGGCGACGCGCCGAATCGATCCTCTCATGGCCCGCGGGACGTGACCCTCGCGAGCGGGAAACCCGGATGGAGGCCACCGGCCGGCAGCCCCTTGTCCAGCGGACACGAAATGCGCGAGGAGACGCGAACGGACTCCACCTTGATCATCCGTGTCGTTGGCGCGCTACCTACTTGTCCCGGCGGGGGAATGCAACGCGCCCCGGCAAACCGGTCCGCTTCGGTGAGGTGGGTGCGGTTGCGCACTGCACCCGGATTGCGTGGGATTATCGCTTCGCACAAGCGTGCCGGTTGATATCGACACAACGTCGACAGGATGCGGCGCCGTGACGATACGCTCGGGCCGGGCAGGGACAGGGGCAGGCCGCGGGAACCGGCACGAAGCATGCACGAGAAATCGTGAACTCGTTCGGTCCTATGCAGTTGCCATGGGCGAGAAAAGGTCAAAAATCCGCCGCAGATGGCGGAAATCAGAAGGTAATTCCGCTCCGGATCGCACGGCCGCGGGCTTCATCTCCGAAGCCGGCGGACGGCCGCGACACCGGCACGCCACACCCCCTCGAAATTGCGCCTGACAAGCGCCCTTTGGGAACAGTTCCAGCCTAATGCGCTGGAATTTCTGTCCTTCTCACGCTAAGCAGCCCGGCTAAGTCCGGAACCACAGCATCTAAGGAGCCGCGTCTTGGGAATCCCCATACGGTACGTCGCGAAGATCGGCGGCTACATCCTCAAGCAGCACATCACGGGGCGGAAGCGCTACCCGCTCGTCATGATGATGGAGCCGCTGTTCCGCTGCAATCTCGCCTGTGCCGGTTGCGGGAAGATCGACTATCCCGACGAGATCCTGAACAAGCGCCTGCCGGTGGACGAGGCGCTGGAATCGGTGCGCGAGTGCGGCGCACCCGTGGTCGTGATCGCCGGCGGCGAGCCGCTCCTCCACAAGGATCTGCCGCAGATCGTGCAGGGCATCATCGCGCAGAAGAAGTTCGCGATCGTCTGCACCAACGCGCTGCTGCTTGAGAAGAAGATCAAGGAGTACAAGCCGAGCCCGTACTTCACGTGGTCGATCCATCTCGACGGCGTCAAGGAGATGCACGACCAGTCGGTGTGCCAGCGGGGCGTCTACGACAAGGCGGTGGCGGCGATCGCCAAGGCCAAGGAGATGGGCTTCCGGGTCACCATCAACTGCACCTTCTTCAACAACTCGTCCGCCGACAAGATCGCCGACTTCTTCGATTCGGTGACCCGCATGGGCATCGACGGCATCACCGTCTCGCCGGGCTATGCCTACGAGCGCGCGCCGGACCAGAAGCACTTCCTCAACCGCAAGGCGACCAAGGATCTGTTCCGCGGCGTGTTCCGGCACGGCAAGGAGAAGGGCCGCGAGAAGTGGACCTTCCAGCAGTCGGGCCTGTTCCTCGACTTCCTGGCCGGCAACCAATCCTATCACTGCACCCCGTGGGGCAACCCGACCCGCACCGTGTTCGGCTGGCAGAAGCCCTGCTACCTGCTGGGTGAAGGCTACGCGGCGACCTTCAAGGAGCTGATGGAGGAGACCGACTGGGACGCCTACGGCACCGGCAACTACGAGAAGTGCGCCGACTGCATGGTCCACTCGGGCTACGAGGCCTCCTCGGTAGTCGATACGGTCAAGAAGCCGTGGAAGCCACTGGTGCACGCGATCCGCGGCATCAAGACCGAAGGCGACATGGCGCCGGAGATCTCTCTCGAGAACCAGCGCCCGGCCGAGTTCGTGTTCTCGCGCAACGTCGCCCAGAAGCTCTCCGAGATCAAAGCCTCGGGCGTCGACACCAAGCAGGAAGCCCGCAAGCGCACCGCTGCCTGAGCC
>JAGTAM010000294.1 GCA_023422485.1 Pseudomonadota bacterium
CGGCTTTGCCAACGAGGCGAACCTCGCCGCGCTGAAGGAGCGGGGCATCACGGGCTACCTCGCTCCGGGCCAGGCGCGTCATGGCGAGGCGGACGCAGCCGGCCGCCGGAGGCTGACCAAGATGCCATTGATGAGCGCGATGGCCGCCCGCCTGAAGCGGGCTGGGCGCCGCAGTCGGTACCGTCTCAGGAAGCAGGTCGTCGAGCCGGTGTTCGGGCAGATCAAGCAGGCCCGAGGCTTCCGGCAGTTCCTGATGAGAGAGCTCGATCAGGTCCGGGGCGAGTGGGCGATGATCTGCACGGCTCACAACCTGCTGAAGCTGGCACAGGCAGGCCGCTGAGGCCGCTGATGCGCCCTCAGCGGCTCCCCTCTCGCCCCTACCCGGCTTCAAGCCCCGTTACTCAGACAGGCTCCTAGGTCACTCCTTGACATTCAGTTCAGACGGTATTCGATGTGGGGCCGACCGCTGAGGGTGGAGACGCGGACCTCGGCACAAACGCCGAAGACCTCCGCGATCATCTCGGCGTTCAGCACCGCCTCCGGCGTTCCCGAGAGGACCAAACGCCCCTCGGTCAGGACGGCGATTTCGTCGCAGAACAGGGCGGCTAGGTTCAGGTCGTGCAGGGCGACGATGCTGGTCACGCCGAGCCCTCGCACGAGGGTTAAGGCATCGAGTTGGTGGCGCACATCGAGGTGGTTGGTCGGCTCGTCCAATACGAGCTCGCTCGGCTCCTGCGCGAGCGCGCGGGCAATCTGCGCCCGCTGGCGCTCCCCACCCGACAGGGTCTCCCAGGGCTGGTCGCGACGCGCGTCAAGACCGACCCGCTCCAGTGCGCCCGCGACCGCAGCCTCGTCGACCTCGGTCCACGGTGCCAGGGCACTCCGGTGCGGAGTCCGCCCGAGGCGCACGACATCCTCGACCGTCACCTGCGACTGCGTGCCCGCATGTTGCTCGACCACGGCGAGGCGACGCGCCACGGCCTGCCGGGACAAGGCCCCGATGTTCGTGCCGCCAAGAGTCACGACACCGCTCCTGACCTTCCGCAGGCCGCAGAGCAGGCGTAGCAGGCTCGACTTGCCGGAACCGTTCGGTCCGACGAGCCCAAGCATCCGTGTTGGCGCCGCCTCCAGGGTTACGCCGTCCACGATGATCCGCCCGCCCGCCTCCCATCGCAGGTCCCGCGCCGCGAGCGTCATGCCGGCCGCCGAGCGCGGGTGAGGATCAAGGCAAAGGCCGGCGCCCCGAACAGGGCCGTGACAACTCCGATGGGCACGACCTGCCGCGCGATCAGGACGCGGGACAGGATGTCGGCCAGCACCAGGAACACAGCCCCGGTCACGAGCGCTGCCGGCAACAGCCGGCTGTGGCGCGGGCCGACGACTAACCGGACGGTGTGCGGGATCAAGAGGCCGACGAAGCCGACCGCCCCCGCGATGCTAACCATGACGGCGGTCATCGCGGCTGTCGTTCCGAACAGCACGAGGCGGACCCGAGAAACGGACACGCCGAGCGCGGCGGCGGCATCCTCGCCGAAGGTGAACGCGTCGAGGGTGCGGGCATGCGTGAGGCAGACTGCGAACCCGGCGAGCGTCACCGGTGTCGCCAGCCACACGTCCGGCCAGCGCACCCCGCCCAGGCTTCCGAGGAGCCAGAACATCACACCGCGCGCCTGCTCGGCGCTGGCGAAGGTAGTCACGATGGTGGCCGTCGCGGCATTGAAGATCTGTGCCGCGGCCACGCCCGAAAGGATTACGCGCTCGCTGGTGCCGCCGGCGCCCATAGCGAGAAAGGCGACCGTCACGAGGGCCATGACGGCGCCGAGCAGGGCGCCACCAGAGACCCCAACCGCCGCACCGCCGAGGCCGAGCACCATGACCGCGACGGCGCCGGTGGAGGCGCCCGCCGAGATGCCCAGCAGGTAAGGTTCGGCAAGCGGGTTGCGGAGGAGCGCCTGCAGGATGACGCCGCAGACTGCCAGCGCGCCACCGCAGCACGCGGCAAACAGCGCGCGACTCAGGCGGTAGTCGACAAGCACGCCCTGCTGGATCGGGTTCACCGCGTAGCCGAGGTCGAACAGCGCGTTGCCGACCGCCTGCAGGGCGACCTGCAGCGGGATATGCATCTCGCCGACCGTCATGGCGAGCGCAACGGCAAGACAGAGGAGTGCCAAAGACGCGAGGGCCGCGGCCACGCAGGGCAGCCACCCGGAACTCGAAAGCGCGGCTCCCCTCATCGAGCGAACCCGAGCGCCTTGAGGTTGTCGGCCAGTTCCCTGATGCCGGCGATGGTCCCGAGCCCCGGCCGCGTCGCCGCGACATCCATGACGACGATGCGGTTCGCACGCACGGCGGCGAGGCGACGGGCGACAGGGTCGGTCCGCAGGAAGTCGAGCTTCGCCGCGACGTCGTCGGCCGGGAACAGGCGTCGGTCCATGCGCACCAGCACGATCACGGCGGGGTCGGCGGCCGCAATGCTCTCCCAGCCGACCTGGGGCCACTCCTCGTCCGTGGTAATCACGTTGCGGGCCCCGAGCTTATCGAGGAGGTAGGCCGGCACGCCCTTGGCGCCCGCGACGAAGGCGTCGCCCTTCACGTCCCGGCTGGAGAACCAGACCACAACGGGCAGGTCGCGCGCCAAGCGCCCGGCCATGGATGCGACCGCGGCATCCTCCCGGGCCTTCAGATCGACCACGAGCGTCTCCGCCCGGGACGACACGTCGAAGAGCTGCCCGAGTTCGCGGATATTGCGGTAGACGAGGTCCATCCTGAATGGCTGCGCGCGCACGCCGTCCCCTGGCGCCGAGTTGTCCTTGCCAACACAATCGGCCGGTGAGACGTAGACCGGTACGCCCAGGTCGCCGAACTGCTCGCGGCGGGCGACCGCCCCATGCGGGCCGATATGCCAGGCGAAGGTCGCGGTCACGAGGTCCGGAGCCTCGCC
The DNA here is from genome assembly GCA_023422485.1 of Pseudomonadota bacterium. Taxonomy (GTDB): domain Bacteria; phylum Pseudomonadota; class Alphaproteobacteria; order Rhizobiales; family Beijerinckiaceae; genus Methylobacterium. The sequence goes on from JAGTAM010000294.1 coordinate 2,942, forward strand.
GAGCACGGCCTCGAAGCTCGGCGAGTTATCAGCCAGCCGCTTCACCCCGGCGTTTGCCGCCTCGTAGGGCTCGGCCACGGGGCCGAACCAGACGGCAGTCCCGACGACGCGGTCCGCGAGGCCGAGGGCATACAGGATCTCCGTCTGCGTCTGGCCGACGGATACAACACGTCGGGGCGCCGCCTTCACCGTTATGGTCGCCCCGCAATTCTCCATGGCGAGCGGGTAGCGCGCCGGCTCCGGTCGGACTGCGCCGCAGGACGCCAACAAAAGGCTCCCGACAAGAAAAATGGTGCTGGTCCGGCGCCAGGACGTCGATGTACTTCGACTTATGCGAGCGTGCGCCTCAGGCTTCGCCACCGTCACTCCCTCGCTCAGAACCGAACCAGCAGGGAGCCGGTGATGCGGCGGGGCGAGCCGGTGTCGACGCGAAACTGGCTAACGGAGCCGACATAGTAGGTGGTGTCGAAGACGTTCTCCACGTTCAGGCCGAAGCGGAAACTCTCGTATTTGTAGTAGCCCAGCGCGTCGGCCACGACGTAGGTTGGGAGCTTGAACCCTGAATTGGACGAATCCCCCGCGCGCTCGCCCGCCGCACGCACCCCGCCGCCGATGCCGAGGCCCCGCAGGGGGCCGCTCTGCACTTCGTAGACGGCCAGCATCGTGCCACTGTGCTCCGGGATGTTGAGCAGCGGGGCACCGACCGGGAGCACGTTGTCCTTGGTGATGAAGGCATCGGTGAAGGTGTAGCCGCCGATAATGCGTAGCTCTGGGGTAAGCTGGCCGGCGGCAGTGAACTCGAAGCCTTGGCTGCGCACGCCGCCGGCCGAAATCTGGAAGCCGCTGTTGCTGGGGTCGGCGGTGAGCACGTTCTCTCGGTCGATGCGGAAGGCCGCACCGGTCAGCAGGAGTGCGCCACCGTAGAGCTCGACCTTCGCTCCCACCTCGTAGCCGAGGCCGGTCTCCGGCTCGAAGGCGCGCGACCCTGCGCCGAGCCCCGCGTCCGTGCCGATGTTCGGCCGAAAGCTGGTGCTGACGTTGGCGTAGAGCGCGAGCTCCGGGATGGGCTGGTAGACGAGCCCGGCCCGCGGCGAGGCGGCCGCCCGCGTCTGCTCGGCGCTGTTGCCTCCGATGCGCTGCTTGAAGGAGCGCTCGAACAGGTCGAAGCGAACGCCGGCCAGCGCTTTCCACTGCGGCGCGAGGTCGATCAGGTCCTGGGCGTAAAAGCCGGTGTCGGTCACGCTCTCCAGGGTGTTGGAGGCGCGCGTCAGCGGCGGCAGGGGCTGGCCGTAGCGCGGGTTGTAGATGTCGATCGCGTACGGGAACATGTTGAAGTTCGAGCGCAGGTAGAGCTGCCGGTTGTCGAAGTCCTCGCGGTCGAAGCCGAGGAGCAGGGTGTGGCCGACCTCGCCGGTTCGGAAGCGGCCGACGAGCTCGGCCTGACCAATGACCGAGTCGTAACTGTAGTCGCGGAAGTTGCGGTCACGGATGACCGTACGGTTGTCGGACAGGAGGCCGCGACCCTCGGCGCTCTCGCCGTTCAGGGTGCCGGTGTTGAACTGCGTGGCGAGCCGCATCTGCCAATCGGCATCGAAGCGGTGGTCGAGGCGCACCTGGAGCACCGCGTCGCTCTGACGGCTCACCTGCCCGGGCTCACCCAGAAAACGGCTGATCGGCACGAACCCGAGTTGCTTGTTCACAGCGACAACACCACGGTCGACGACGACGTTGTTGCGGGTGATGGCGGCCTCGACCGTCAGCTTGGTGTCGGGCGTGATCTGCCAGCTCAGGACCGGCGCGATGAAAAGCCGGTCGTCGCCGACGAAGTCGCGGTAACTGTTCTGGCTACCCCCGGCGAAGTTGAAGCGGTAGAGCAGCGTCTTCTCGTCGTTGAGCGCTCCACCGGAATCGATGGTGCCGCGGAACTGCTCGAACGAGCCCCATAGGCCGCCCATCTCGACGAAGCGGATCGTGGTGGGCTGCTTGGTGACGATGTTGACGAGGCCACCCGGGTCGCTGCGTCCAAACAGGGCGCCGCCGGCCCCCTTGAGCACCTCAATGCGCTCGATGTTCTGGGTGTCGATGAGCGGGGGCGGACCGCCGCGGTTGGCCGCGAGCCCGTTCCGGAAGATCTCGGCCGTGGTCACGCCGCGGATGGCGTAGGCGAAGGTACCGAGCCCCCCGAAGTTGTTGGCCTGGGTCAGCCCAGGCACGTAGTCGAAGGCCCGGTCGACGCGGGTGGCGTTGATGTCGGTGATGAGTTCGCGCGGTACGACCGTCACGACCTGGGGGACATCGAGCTGGCGGGTGTCGGTCTTGGTAGCGCTCACGGCCCGATCCGAGCGGAAACCCGGCGTTGGCCCGATCACGCTGATCGCATCCATCGAGCGGCCTAGGACGTCCGGCTGGACGGGGCCTCCCGCGGTGGATTCGACCGAGATCATTTCGAGTGCGACCCTTGTCTCCTCGGCTTGCGCTGCGCCGGTCGAGAGGCTGGCGGCGAGGAGCGTGCCTCGACACAGCTTAAGCGCCAAGCATCTGCCCGGCGAAGGAGCCCCGAGGCAGTTGTAGACCATCGTGCGAGCCCTGCTGGCTTTACAATTATAGAATCTGTCGCCGGTCTGTATTGAAGCCGCCCATGAGCTAAAGGGCTGCCGCTACGACAATGCTCCGATGGAGAGCTTCCTCCTCACCCTCAAGTTTGAGCTCGTCCATCAGCGACGGTGGGCGACCCAGGACGAGGCACGAGGCGAACTGTTCGCTTACATCGAGCGCTACTCCAATCGGCAACGCATTCATTCGACGCTCGGTTATCTTCCACCCGAGCAGGCCGAGCGGACCGCGAAGTAATTTCTCTTCGTTTGTGAAACCATCGCAGTATTAACACATCCGTTTCGGCAATGGATCGTAGTACCTTTGCCGAAACGGTGATGGTGTTAATCAGCGAACTCGAGTTCGCCCTTCCGTCATCGTGATCACCGAAGGCCTGGAAAGAAGATGCCTTCAACATGTCCGACGAACAGCACCAGCCCCATGCCAGCCACGGTGGCGCCTACGAGGCGCACCTTCATTGGACGAGCAGCATCACTGTGGATTACCCAGCGCGTGCCGAGACCGGCGAGCACTCCCACCACCAACTGGACCACTGTGAGGCCGGCAAGATAGGCGACGAGCGGCGTTTGCTCCGCACCGAAGATCGATTCGCCGTAAGCCCACCCATGAAAGATCCCAGCGCCGGCGAAGAGAACGGCAAGCAAGAGCGCGGGAAGCTCGCGATTTGTGGCTATGATGGCTCCGAGCAGGAGCACCGTAGCCGCGACGACCAATTCGGCTACGGGCAGCGTGATGCCGGCGAGATGGATGAGACACCCGGCAAGGGTCCCGGCTACGAATGGGAGCGTCAGCGCCCAGAGGTGGCCGGCAAGTGCAGCTACAATGCCGACGGCCACGACGAATGCGAAGTGGTCAACTCCAATTACAGGATGCCCGATACCGGAAAGCAGCCCCTGTCCGAAAGTCTGCGGAAGCTGGCCGCCCATCGGGTGATGGGCGAGTGCCGCGCAGGTGCCCGCCAGAAGGAGAGGCCCAGCGCATGCGACCCGTATAGCGTAAGAGCGGTGGATCGCCATGATATGTCTACCTCCATTATTCCTGAACAGCTTCAAGCCGTGCTCGGACGGTGCTGATTTGGCGGGCGAGTTCCTCCTCGCTCACGAGCCCACGGCTGAGCATGATATGAGCGAGTGTCAAAAGCTGGCGTTCCGGATTCGGAATGGCGCTGTACATTGTCTCAAGCTCATCCTCGGCGTGTCGCCGCTCCAGTGAATCCAGAGCACCGCCCGCTGAGAGGCAGTCGCAGGTTGCGTCGAGGCACACCTTCCATGGCGGCTCCGGCTCGACGACGCACCAACGCGGCGCAAGCTTAGCCCAGGTTTGATCCTCGTTCTGTATGGACTCGAGCAGTGCGACGCGACGAAGATCGACGTACTGCCCTTCGGTCCGCCCCTGAGCGCCGACACTCTCCCCGCTCATTGTGTGGCCTCCCTCGGCCTGCCCCCGCTATGGACCGGCCGGCTGGCCTTGTGGATCGGCCGAGGACCGTCTGATGTCCTGCCGGGCTGCGGCATGGCGATGCCGATCATGCAGTCGCGGGTGACGATTTCTGCGAGTTGATCCTCCGACCAACCATCGGTGCCCGCTGGCCTCACGGGGAGGACCATAAAGCGGCTTTTTGCGTTGGAGTCCTCCACTCGAAGCTCGACCTCGGGGGGGAGAAGCAGTCCAAACTCCGCCAGAACCTGACGCGGCCAGCGGACTATCCTACGGCGATAGTTGGGCGAACGGTACCAATAAGGCGAGTGCCCGAGTATCGGCCGGGGATAACATGAGCAGAGAGTGCAAACGATCACATGATGTAGCTTCGGTGTATTTTCGAGTACGGTCAGGTGCATGTAGTCGCTTGTGGTCCCGAAGCCGCTTGGCTCGGCCCAGTCGACACCGACCTCCTTGCTGGCAGCCAGGGGATCGGAAAAAACTCGGGACTTGTATGCCGGGTCAATCCAGGCCTTTGCGACCATGCGCGAGCCTGCGGCCGGCGATCTCGCGTCGTTCCATTCGGAGAACACTCGGTGGTCTTCGGCGGTGAACAGGCCTTTCTCGATTGCTAGCTCACGGACGGCTAGTTCAAGGATTTCGAAGTCGGAAATCTCATCGACCATCGGCGCTGCCGGATGGTCGTGGCCATGGTCGCCCGAATGGTCGTGACCGCCATCTTTATGTTTCTTCGCCATGCTCTTCTCCTATGACTTGGCCCAATGCATCGGTCAGTCGACGGCTTCGAGCCACATGTCCGGATACTCGCTCTGAAGGGTGTCATTTTCGAACGGATATTCCGCCCAAAGATCCTTCTGCTTGAAACGGACGATGTAATACTGCTCCTGAGGGGCGTCGTAGCGATCCCAGGCCTCGTCGGCGGGAACCAAGTCCGGGTATGTCAGGGCAGCGATCGTCCCGGTCATGTTGCGGACATACATCTGGGTCCGGGTGTAGAAGATCGCCGGCAAGTCTTTCACCCGGACGCGATCGCCGACCTTGAAGCGGGCAGGCTGGATTGCACCAGTGCCGTCCCAAGGGGCCTTGGGGCCATAGTCAGGCCGTTTTTCTGTTCTGGCTTTATTGGTGTTCCCGGTGTGGGTGGTAATTTTGACATGAGGGCGGGCGCTAACGCTTGACGTAGCGTGCCCAGAGCGCTCAGCGTTTACACCCAATCGTTGCCTGACCTCTGCGATCTTCCCCTGCAACTCGAGTAGAGAAATGTAGTTCTTGTCCACAAGCATTTTCGCAGCGCCCCAGATCCAGCGCGCGTTGTAGGAAAATCCGTAATAGAGCGTCATACCTATATCGTTGGCATAGCGGCGTCGCCTTTCTTCGGCGTTCCACATGCCTCTGAAACCGAGAACCTCGCATGTGATATATACGTTGTTCTCCCACTCCTCATCCTCTTTTTCTTCGAAGATTTGAGGTGCGCAGGGTGGTCCTCCGACATCGTGAGTGGGCCAAATATAGGCCTCGTACCGGATGTGAGGAACCTCGTAAGGCCAATCTTGCTCTTTGTGGATCGCCGGCATCAACTGTGTACCGGTTTCGAAGATCTGGCGGGTTTCGGTCGGTGATGGCATCGCGCCTTCTCCAATGTTTCTCGAGTCGAGACAGGCAGTTCTGCATCAGCCGCAACAATCGGCTCGAACGGCCGCGAGATGCGGAGTCGTCAGCTTGATATGCTTCCGAGAGACGGCAAACGGATCGGACGGAGGGATGGTCAATTTCCGTAGGCAGGTATTACAGCCGGAACAGGTGGCCGACGCATTGACGCGCATCAATTCAATGCCTGATTGCGCCTCACAGAGACCGTCAGGATCAGGACGGCGAGGTTGCCGCGTCTGCGGCGTGCCCTCGACCGCCCAATCAACCCAGTCCAAAACCAGCCGGTCAGGTCATGAAGCATTGGCCGGAAATATGATCCCAGCAGTTGGGAAAAGCTGATGCGCGCCTTGCCCGGCCGCGCGTCCTCACCACGCGATCGTGTAGGCAACCTCCAGCGAACGTGGGCGCCCCAGCAGCCACGCGGTGCCGAAGCCGTTCACGGCGCTGCCATCGACGGCGTAGATCTTGTCGAACAGGTTGAAGACGCGCAGCGATAGTCGCGAGCTGGCCGTGACTTGGTGGTCTAGGACGAGATTGACCAGCGTGTAAGCGGGCCGCCGCGCCGTGTTGCCGAAATCGGAGAAAACCTCCCCGACATGCTGGACGCCGACGCGTCCCTCCCAGTCGCGTGCGAAAGCCCAGTTCACCCAGAGATTGGCGACCTGTTCGGGCACGTTGATCGGTTGATTGCCAGCATAGGAGACGGCGACGCCGCCGACATTCTGGGTGAAGTCGTCGTACTGGGCATGAAGCAGGGCGAGGTTGGCATCGATCCGCCAACCGGGGGCAGGAAGCCAGGACAGGGCCACCTCCGCGCCAAGGGAGGATTGCTGACCGACCTGGGTCGAGACCGTCGGTTGGCCCGGAACCGCCGAGATCAGGTTATCCTTGACGATCCGGTATCCGGCCAGGGTCCACTCGACGGCGCCGCCGAAGGCAAGGCCCTTGGCGCCGACTTCGACCTGACGGCCAGTCGACAGTTCGAAGCCTGCCAGCGACTGGGAGAGGGTGATCAGGCTATTCACCGGGTCCGTTGCCGTGGCGTACTGCACGTAGAGCGAAGTGTCCGGCGTCGGCTCGTAGAGAAGGGCGAAACGATAGCCGAGGGCGCGGAACGAGCGCTCGAAAGTCGCGCCGCTGCGTAGATCCTGCCGGGTGAGATTTGGCGCGTCGAAGCGCACTCCGGTGAGGAAGGACAGCCGGTCGGTGAGGAACAGCCGGTCCTCGGCGAAGATCGAGGCCTGATTCGTCCGCGTGGCGTAGGCCGGGCTCGCTCGGCCCTCTGGCGGGAAGAAGCCGGGATCGTAGCCGTACAGCGGAACGCTCGTCGGCGTCTCGGAAAAAGTGAAGTTGTTGGTATGGCGGAAGCTGACATGGTTCACGTCGAAGCCGGCCGAGATTGTGTTGGCGAAGCCGAACAGCGAATGGCGGAAGGTCGCGTCGAAGCGATTCCCGATCTGTTCCTGGCTATGGTATATTTCGAGGTAGTCGGAGCGATCGACCAGACCTGTGGACGGGTTGAAGCGGTACTGCTCGACGTCGCGCCAGTGCCGGCGGCTCTGCAGGCGGTAGGCGGTGTTGCGGATGCTTACGTCAGCCGAGGGTGTCCACTCGGTTCGCAGTTGCGTCCAGTTGTCGGTCCAGGCGATCCTCGAATCGCGGACGTTGTAGTTGTTGAAGCGGATGGAGTCGGGAATTCGCCCATTCACCAGCGGCGTGCCCCAGTAGCGGGTGGGCTCCTGGTAGCCGAGGTCGTGGCTGAGGGTGAAGGCAAGATCCGGCGTCGCCTGAAGGGTGAGCGCGCCCGAGACGGCGAGGTTGCGGAAATCGCCCTCCGGCGTGATCCATCCATCGGCGCGGTTGCCACTGACGTTGAGGCGGTAGGCCAGCGCCTCGCCGATGGGCCCGGTCGAATCGACCGCGGCGCGGGCGATCCCATCTTCCCCGAGCCCGAACCGCGCGACGTTGAGCGGGGTGAACAGCGGCTTTTTCGAGACGATGTTGACGATCCCGCCGATGGCCCCATCCCCGTAGAGAACGGAGGCCGGCCCGCGCAGCACTTCGATGCGCTCGACATTCCAAGTGTCGAACGGGAAGGTGACGGTGTTGGCGCCGACATAGAGCCGCGTACCGTCGAACAGCGTCTGGATCGAGTTCTGCCCGGCGAAGCCCCGGGCGGTAAAGAAGCCAACGCCTGAGCCCGGCGAGCCGAAAGCGGTGATGCCGGTGCCGTCCTGCGAGACGGCTTCCAGCACGCTGTTCTGTCCTCGCAGGCGGATGGTCTCGCCCGAGATGATGTCGAGGCTCGCCGGCGTCTGCAGCGGCGTGAGGCCGAGGCGACTCGCCGAGCGCGAGGGGGTGCGCAGGTTGAGGCCGACCGGCGAGGCTTGCGAGAGGCTCGGCGTCCGCAGCGCCGCGGCGGCTTCTGCGCCGATGGCGTCGGCGGGGGCGTTGGGCGGGAGGCCAGTTCCGGGCCCGCCTTGCACGGCGATCTCCTCAAGCTGCGCGGACGATTCCTGAGCCTGGATTGGGCCAGGCATCGCAAGAGGGAGAGCGGCCGCGACGGACAGGAGAGACAAGGCGCAGAAGCGGCGGGGGGACGGTGACATGGGAATAACCAAGCCTTGAGAGCATCGGTGGCACGTCACCGCGAAAGAGGCGCATCCGACCGAAGGCCGTCAGCGCTTCGACACCTGCTGGCCCCCCCGTCCGGCATGGCTCGCGGGCTGTTGTCCTTTATCATCCCCCCCAACCAAGGCGTGTGTCAACCTGCGTCCAAAAAAAGGGGCTGGCGCGCTCGGCGTTGTCGGACTCACCCAACGCCGGCGAGCAGCGCTTCAAGCAGATCGATTATCGCGCAACCGAAGATCTGTCGCTCAACGAGCTTCGAGCGGGTGATCTGCCTCTCGGCTTGGCCATTGACCTCGGCTCGGTCGCAGCAAATTGAGAAAAATCAAACACCGGCGATGGCGCGATCGTTATTTAACATATTTTTATCAACAAGATCTGGTCAGCAACTTGGAAATGTGCAGGCATTTTGTCCATCCTGGGGTCCAAGTACCGCTTGACGAGCGCGAGTGTTTGGAGAGCGGGGGCGGACGCCAGGCGGAGCCTCTCAACCAGCTCAGTCTAGAATACCAGTCTGATCATGAATCAATCGACCCCTTCAGTCGCAAACCGTATGAACACCAAGAGGGAACTTTTGGAATGACCGATCGTCGCACGGTTGAAACCACCGATGAGGCCCGTCAGGGTGAGACTAGCAACCATATGCGATGGGTGCTCCTCTTCACACTACTGCTGACCATCTTCGGAGTGGGGATCGTATGGCTGACGATGAGTTGATGATGGCCATGGGTGCGCCTCGCCGCCATCTCGGAGGGCCTGTCAGCATGATGGCCTCTCGGGCCCATGGTTTTGGCGTCAATTCAAGGTGTCGATCGCAGTCGCCAAGCATGGCCTGACGAACAGGTCGCCGTGATGAGCCCCACGCAAAGTCCGCACGGCAACGACGAACCAGATGAGTGGCGGCTGGCCAACGAACCCAGCCCCAAGTCACTTAATGCCGCTTCGAGCGCGACGGGATGTCTTAACTTTCTTGCGTCGTCGTTATGGAGGCATGCACGGTAACGCATGACTGGCGCCGGGAGACGATGCTCCCACCATTGTGGGTCAGGAAACCAGCCGCCATAGAAGATCCGCGCCGACCAAGATGAGTAACGCTGCGTAGGTCCGCTCCAGCGTCGTCTGACTAAATTTATTGCCGACATATACGCCCAGGGGCGCGCTGATCATCACCGTCGGCATCATCACGATGAAGATTACGACGTCCACGTAGCCCAATGAATAGGAGGGCAGATCCTGGGCATTCCATCCGGTGATGATGCCACCGATCGTCGCGATGGTTCCGGTCACCAGTCCGGTGGCGGAGGCAATCGCGATCGCCTTTTCCAGGGCGAGCCCGCAGGTGTTCAAGAGCGGAGTCGTCAGTGTACCGCCACTTGTTCCGGTCATGGCCGCAACGAGTCCCACGAACGAGCCGAGGCCAATTCTCTTGATGCCCGACGGTGGCTGGCCGGCGGACAAAGCGCGTCCACGGCCGACAGCGATGTAGAGGCCGACCAAGAGAATGTAGACTGCGAAGAGGCTCTGCAGAATTTCAGTCGAGCTATAGGGAAGCAAGATTGCTCCAAATGCAACACCGACGAATAGGCCGACCACCCATGTCTTGTAGAATGCGACATCGAGGTTCCCGAGAGCATATTGTTCACGGCTTGCGGTGATGGCGCTAGGGATGACCAGTGCCATTGATGTAGCCGATGCCACATGCATCAGTATCGAGTGTTCGATGCCGACCCATGGAAACAGATAAATAAAGATGGGTAGGCGCACGGTGCTGCCGCCAATGCCGAATAGTCCGGATAAGAAACCGGAGACCAAGCCGACTATTGCGAAAATAATAATGCGAAGGACGAGGTCATCCATAGCTCGATGTTCCGCACAATCAAAGAAGCGGGCTCGAGCTGCATGCTCGATCCTGATATGCTAAGCGCGCGAGCATGCATTCGCACAAGCGATCAGCATAGGGGCACGCCGCCCGGCTAGACGGCATCAGTTTGGCCTCTACGCCGGACCGGCGCATTGATCTGAATGCCGAAAAGCAAATTATAGTCGATCTGTTGCGCCAGCATCCTCTCGGAACTCGCAGAGACGATCGCTCGCAGGAGTGTCTCTCTTGGCAGCATCGTGGGCTGAATCGATCGCATGCCAGCCCGATGTCGGCCCATGGCAGATTTCGTTCGCTACTTTGCCGCTCTCGAGATTTCGTTGGCCGAGACCTCCGTGTGTGTTGTCTGTGATGACGAAAAAGCCGTCCGCGAGGCGGAGGTGGCGAACGAGTTGAAGGCGTTGGCAACAGAGCTAGGCGCGCTGGCAGGCTGGCTGTGCGAAGAAATGACCGAACTCCGCATGCACGAGCGACACTACCGCATCGCGATTGCGGCAATGATTGGCGTCTATGACAAATAAGCTAATGTGAATTTTGGTCACTTGAACTGGTGCCTGGAATTCAATCACATGAGCCCCGAATCCTGAACCGAAACTCCTATGTTGCCTGATGGTTGCTACAGCAAAGATTGCGAAATCAGCCGTGATTTCGCTGCGCAGATGCAATTAGACCATTTTGAAGCTTGCCAACCCGCCCTAGACCCACTACTACTGATCGTTGGACGACAATTTTGTCTGGTCAGGGTTGTGATGGTGGAGCCTGCGCCATTCGCTACGATTGGCATTTCCGTCTGAGACCATCCTCCTAATCAGATGTTTATTCTAGAAGAGACGGCTTTCTGATAGGAGCGAAACATGGACAAGTTCGAAAACAGATTAGCTTGCGTGATACGATCTGATGGTTCCATCGCTCGCGGCTACATGATTGATAAATGCGAGCAAACGGGTGATAACAAATATACTATTACCTGGAAGATTCCGCTTCAGGGCGAGGCCAAGACCAATTTCGCCGGAACCATCGGCAGCGCCGAGGAAGAGGTTGTCGAGCCTGGGTTCATCACCGTTGGCTTGACCAACGACCCGTACCAGATGCAGGTTCATACATATGACGTCAGCGGGAAGCCTGCCAAACGTTCGTTTCATATAGCCTGTTTCCGTGATCATTAGTAGCCAAGCCAAATTACTGCAATCGTCAACAATGGAGTTGCATCCGTGAATACAAGATAATAATTGGCAAGACAATTCGGTTGCGCCACTCATAGCTGTACCGGGGCGCAACAGAGCGGCCTGAAACCTTGACCTGACCGGTGTTTTGGACTGAGCCGAGCGAGGAGCTGCTGCATGGCCGCCGCCATGGGTGGCCGGAATGCCAGATCGGGGAAGCTGACGGGCGCAGGCGGCCGGTAGCCCAACAACGAATGCGGCCGGACGCGGTTGTAGGTGTTCTGCCACAGGGCGATTACAGCCTGGGCTTCCTGGAGCGAGTAAATGATCTCTTGGCGCAGGCACTCGTCGCGCAGCTTGCCGTTGAAGCTCTCAGAGTACCCGTTCTCCCACGGCGAGTCCGGGGCGATGTACTGAATTCGTGAGCCAGCTTTGGCGACCCACTCGCGCGGCGCCTTCGCGATCATTTCAGGGCCATTGTTGTTGCCCGAAGTGTCGCACAGCTTGGCAAGCCCGATGGAGGTTCGCCCATGATCAAGCGATTTATCGTCATTAATGCGGCGCTTGCCACCAGCACGGTAACGCTCGCGCAGCCCCTTCCGCCACCGCCCGGCCCTCCACCACCACCGCCGCCGTTGGTT
>JAGTAM010000058.1 GCA_023422485.1 Pseudomonadota bacterium
GCATCGCCTGGATCGGCAGGTAGAGGCGTCGCTCATGGGCGTACTCGGCCAGCAGCGAGCCGTCGGCGGCGTGGACGCGGGTCATCACCGGCGGCTCGTAATTGGCGAGCGCGGCGTGGTCCGGCAGGTCCTGGCTGTACTTCCAGTAGAAGAACGCGCCCACCGCGGCGGCGATGCAGAACACCACGGCGCCGGCCGAGAACAGGAAGGCGAAGAATCGCAGGATGAAACGCATCCGGGGTCCGTTCCGTCGCTCGTCCGCTGCGCGCCGATGGGCCGGCGCGAGGGCCCGCCGCGGGCAAAGGTGAGGCCCCGCGCGGCCACGCCTCTTGTCAGGCGGACGGGGGCTCGTCGAGCCCCGTATCGACACCGGCTCTATGGTGAAACTGGGGCGATGGCCGCCGAGCGCTTGGGCGCGACGGGCGCCGGACGCGAGAGGGTGGCCCGGCCGGAGAAGAACAGGTCGACGGCCTTGGCCATCGATCCCGTCACCCGGGCGCGCCACTCCTCCGATTGCAGCTTCTCGAGGTCGCTCTTGCTCGACAGGTAGCCGAGTTCGATCAGCACCGAGGGCACGTCGGGGGAGCGCAGCACCTTGAAGCCGGCCTCGCGATGGGGCTTCGTGCTCATCTCCATCACCGGCGAGAGCTGGCCCATCAGCCGGCCGGCAAAGCCCGCCGAGAAGCCGCGTGTCTCGCGGAGCGTCAGTTCCTGGAGGATGTCGGCGACGTCCGCCGGCCCCTCGCCGGATTCGGTCCCGGCGGCGGCATCCGCCCGGTTCTCGCGCTCGGCGAGCTTGGCCGATTCGCTGTCGGTCGCCTTCTCCGAGCCGGTATAGATCGTGGCGCCCTTCACCTGGGGCGCGGCCGAGATCGAATCGGCGTGGATCGAGACGAACAGGTCGGCCTTGGCCTCGCGGGCGATGCGCACCCGCTCGGCGAGCGGCACGAACACGTCGCGGTCGCGGGTCATCACGAGGCGGTAGCGGCCGGACTGCTCCAGCCGCTCGGCGAAGGATTGGGCGAAGCCGAACACGATGTCCTTCTCGAACACCCCCGTGGCGGCGATGGCGCCGGGATCGGTGCCGCCATGGCCCGCATCGATGACGATGAGCGGGCGGGTGTCGGCGGCCTCACCCGTCGCGACCTTGGGTGCCGCTTTGGCGGCCGCCGGGCGCGGATCGCCCGCCACCGCCGCCTTGCGGAAGGTGTCGCGATCGACCTTGCGGAAGGGAATCGAGACGAGCACCGCGCCCTCGCGGGTCTTCGTGGTCTCGATGGGCTCGACCACGGCGGGGCCGGTGAGATCGACCACGATGCGCGAGCGGCCGGGCGCGAACAGGCCGTAGCGGAACGAGGCGATGGCGCCGTCCCGCTTGCGGCCGCTCAGCTTGCCCGTCTCCCCATCGAGCTGGAAGTTGACTTCGGGCAGGTCGATCACCGCCCGGTCCGGCCGCTCCATCACGAAGGCGCGTGCCTCGATCGCCTTCGACAGGGTGAGGGTGAGCCGCGTGGTACCGTCCCGGCTCGCGGTCTCGGCGGCGATCGCCACCGCCGCGCCGCCTTGCGGACCGTCCTGGCCGGTCGCAGGGCCGAAGGCCACGAGCGCGCCGCCCAGGAGTGCGAGGGCGGCGACGGGGCGGAGAAGTCCGGGCAGGCGGGTGCTGTGCGGCATCGGTCGGCCAAGGTTCCGGGGAGCCTCCGATACGGGATACGGCCGAGATGGTTAACCGTTCCTCACCCCACCCGCCGCAGTCCCGGTGACGCTGTTGTGCGAGGGCGACACCACGGGCGACACCATGGGGCGACGCTACGGGGGCTGTGGCGCCTCCTGTCCCGCCCTGCCCCTCAGGCGCGGCTGTCGGGCGCCTCCCGTTCGGCCGCCTCGCCATCGGGCATCTGCCAGGCCCGCCGCCAGACCGCGTGCGCCTCCGAGCCCTCCGGATGCGGGTTGGCGCTGTCCGGGTCGCCCCGATAGCGGGCCTCTCGCCCCTCCTTCGCCACCGAGGCGAGCGATTGTTCCGGAGCCGACACCGCGAAGCCCTCCCGAAGCCTTCCCCCATGCCGCCCGGCGGTGCCGGCGGCCCTCGCCTGCTTCAAGCCTGCAGAGCGGCATCCGGTTCACGATGACGGCATCAGCGACACGGCGCTCCCGTGACGAAGTGCCGAAGGCCGTCATACGGAACCCTTGCAATTCTCCCGCGACACTCTGTAATGATATCGACCCCATTCCCGGGTTGGCGCTTCGGCGGCCCTCGGGCGCGCCCGGGGCATGTCGGCGCCCACCTCGCTCGTATTGGCAGCGTCAGTCGGCGCCTCCCGGCATCCGGGCGGGTGTCACGGCATTCGCGGCCTCCCGATCATTCCGGGGCGGTCGCGCCCATGAAATCTGTACGGGCCGCTCAACCGGCTCACCATCTTCGCGAGGCCGGATCAGGATGGGAGGACGCACAGCATCGGTTGCCGCTGCTCGTGCCGAAGGCGCGCGGTTTTCGCGTCGCCTCGCCCTTTCCGTCTCCCCGGCCCTGTTCAACCCCCAGCGCGCCGATGCCCGGCGCCAGAAGGCGGTTGACGGCAATCCCCTCCCCGCATCCTCCGCGACCTCGGTGACGAGGCCGGCACGCGCCCCTCTCCTTCCGGCCCGTAGGCCGGGGGCGGCGCCGCCGGGACCAAGCGGCGCGAGCGTGAGGAGAACGACGTCGGCCGCCATGTCGAAAGCACGTCATGGCCAACAACAAGATGCTCATCGATGCGATGCATCCGGAGGAGACCCGGGTCGTCACGGTCCAAGGCTCGCGGGTCGAGGAATTTGATTTCGAGGCGGCCAACCGCCGGCCTCTGAGGGGCAACATCTATCTCGCCAAGGTCACCCGCGTGGAGCCCTCGCTCCAGGCGGCCTTCGTCGAGTACGGCGGCAACCGCCACGGCTTCCTCGCCTTCAACGAGATCCACCCCGACTACTACCAGATCCCGATGGCCGACCGCCTCGCGCTGATCGAGGCCGAGGCGCGCGAGGAGGAGGAGCACCGCGAGCGCGAGGAGCGCCGTCCCCCGCGCGGCCGCCGTTCGCGCGGGCGCCGGGCCGAGGCCCGCGGCGCCCGCAGCGGCGACACGGTGAAGTCGCAGGAGGCGGTCTCGGAGAC
>JAGTAM010000122.1 GCA_023422485.1 Pseudomonadota bacterium
CGGTGCTACCGCGCGCAGCCGGCGGCGCGCTCCTGGCGCTGGATGTCGGCGATGTCGGCGCGCTGGCGGGCGGAGAGAGGTACGTCGGCCAGCTCGTCGTACTTGCAGCCGGCATTGCCGAAGGCGCGGATCGCCCGCTCGGTGCGGAAGCAGTAGCCCGCATCCTTGTAGATCGCGTTGCGCTCGCCCCACAGCTCGTCGCAGGGGAAGGCCGCCAGCGCGGGTGAGACCGAGATCGACAGAAGACAGGTGGCGACGAGTACACCCGAGGAAAGGACGCGCATGAAAGTGGCTCCGATCCACCGGAGCACGGGCGTCCTCAGGCGGGTTTGAGGGTCAGTGAACGGCTCGGCTCTCGACCGAAGCCCTTAATCTCCAGCCGGTTGTCCGCGATCTCGACGACGGCAAAGGCCGAGCTGGCGGGCGTGTCTACCATGCCGTGGAAGTTGACGTAGTGGATTCCGTCGCGCTCGGCGTAGTTGCCCGCATGATTATGGCCATTGAAATAGGCGATGACGTGCGGCTGCCGCGCAAGGAGGGCGGTGATCCGGCCCGCATCCCAGAGATTGTGCGGGTTGTCGGGCGCGACCGGGTAGTGGCTGAGCATGACGACCCGCTCGCCCGCTGCCCGCGCCGCTCGGAGGCTCCGCTCGAACCACGCGAACTGCGCATCGCCGACCGAGCCGTTCCAGGGCTTGGCGTTGACGAGGCCTTCCGCCTTGGCCCGCTCCAGACGCTCGGCCGCCAAGGTCCGGCGCGGATCGTCCGGCGGCGGGGCGAACAGCGAGACGTCGTTGCCGTCAAGCACGATGAAGCGGGTGCCGGCGACCGCGAAATCGTAATACGGATCCGTCATTCCGAGCAGATCGAGCACCCGTCCGCGATGTTCGGGCGCCACGTCGAAATCGTGGTTGCCGAGCACAAACCGCGTCTCGTGGCGAAGTGTCCGGTAGATCGGCAGGATCTGCTCATAGCTGGCCACGTCCCGATCGATGACGTCGCCCAGCGTCACAACGAAACGCAGATCTTCTCCGTTCAAGGCGGCGACGGCGGCGCGCATCTTGTCGAGGCTGTTGGCGTAGTAGCGGCCGAGGGTCGGGTGCGGCGGCGCCTCGGCATATTGCGGGTCGGCGATCACGCCGAAGCGCAGCCGGTTCTCGGCTGCACCCACCTTGCCGGCAACGAGCGCAGCACTGGCGGCGAGAACGGAACGTCGAGACAGCATGGCGGCTCCTCTCGGCCGGGCGACGCGGGCCAAGCTGTCCTCGCCGCATGACCCGCGGATGACGTCATGCCGCGGTTCATGAGGCGGCCCAGCGCCAAAACCCTTCCCCCGACGGGTGTTTCCACACTACAAGGCAGGCCCGGCCGGCCTCCGAAGGCCCGCCGATCGTTCCAGGACCAGACATTCAGCACGCGATGCGTACAGCCAGCATCAGCCGCCGCACGGCGGAGACCGACGTTTCCGTCTCGATCGATCTCGACGGCACCGGCAAGGCCGAGATCTCGACCGGCGTCGGCTTTCTCGCCCACATGCTGGAGCTGTTCGCCCGGCACGGCCTGTTCGACGTGACGATCAAGGTCGAGGGCGACCTCCACGTCGATCAGCACCACACCACCGAGGATACCGGCATCGCCTTGGGCCAGGCGGTCGCGAAGGCGCTCGGCGACAAGCGCGGCATCGCCCGCTACGCCGGCATCCACCTGCCGATGGACGAGACGTTGAGCCGCATTGCCATCGACATCTCCGGCCGTCCGTTCCTGGTGTTTCGCACGAGCTTCCGCGTCGAGAAGATCGGCCAGTTCGACACCGAGCTGGTGCGGGAGTTCTTCCAGGCTTTCGCGATGAATGCCGGCATTACGCTGCATGTCGAGACGCTCTACGGCGACAATGCGCACCACATCGCCGAGAGCGTCTTCAAGGGGCTGGCCCGGACCTTGCGCAAGGCGGTCGCCATCGACCCACGCGAGGAGGGCCGCGTTCCCTCGACCAAGGGATCACTCTGACGGTGATCGGGGGAGGAGCGAGAATGCGGACCTACACGCTGCACGTTCCCGAAGGCTCGGTTCGCGGTGATCCCCGCGCTCTGGAGCAGGCGCATCTCGTGCGCGACGGCTTCGCGTGGGGCGCCTTCGCCTTCACGGTCCTGTGGTTCGTGCGTCATCGCCTCTGGCTCGCGGCGCTCCTCGTGCTGGCGGGCCTCGTCGCCGTCGCCTTCGCAGGCCGGGCGCTCGCACTCTCACCGTTCGCGGCACTGGTCATCACGGTGCTGGCGAGCCTGCTGATCGGCCTCGAGGCGTCGAGCCTGCGCCGCTGGACCTACGGTCGCCGGGGCAAGCCCGCTCGGGATGCCGTGATCGCGGGCTCGCATGAGGAGGCCGAGTTGAAGGCCGCCGCCCGCTGGCTCGATGCCGACACGGTGCCCGGTGTCTTGACCCCGGGAGACGCGACGAGTGCCGCGACCCGCCCGACCCATCGCCGCGGCGACGACGCGGTGATCGGCCTGTTTCCCGCGAGCGAGGGTGGACGGTGAGCGAGCAGACCGTCGCAATCATCGATTACGGTTCGGGCAACCTTCATTCGGCGGCCAAGGCCTTCGAGCGCGCGGCCCGCGAGGCCGGGCTCGATGGCACCCGCATCGTCGTCACCGATGTGCCGGAGGCCGTGGCCGGCGCCGACCGCGTGGTGCTGCCCGGCGTCGGCGCCTACGCCGATTGCCGCCGCGGCCTCGACGCCGTCCCCGGCATGGTCGAAGCCATGCGGGAGGCCGTCAAGATTCAGGGGAAGCCGTTCCTCGGCATCTGCGTGGGCATGCAGCTCATGGCGAGCCGCGGTCTCGAATACGAGGAGACCGCGGGTCTCGATTGGATTCCCGGCGACGTCGCCCCGATCGAGCCGGCCGATCCGGCCCTCAAGATCCCGCATATGGGCTGGAACACCCTGCATCTCGACCGCGAGCACGCGCTGCTGCGCGACATCGCGATCGGTGAGGGGGGGCTTCACGCCTATTTCGTCCACAGCTTCGCGCTGAAGGCCGCCGAGCCGGCGGACGTGGTCGCCCACGCCGAATATGGCGGTCCGGTCACGGCGATGGTCGCGCGCGACAACATCGCCGGCCCCCAGTTCCACCCCGAGAAGAGCCAGCGCCTCGGCCTCGCGCTCCTCGGCAACTTCCTGCGCTGGCGCCCCTGAGGGCGCCCGCTTTCCGACACACCGACCCGGCGAGTCCACGCGTGATCCTGTATCCGGCCATCGACCTCAAGGAAGGGCGCTGCGTCCGCCTCGTTCAGGGCGACATGGCCCAGGCCAAGGTGTTCAACGACGATCCCGCGGCCCAGGCCGAAGCCTTCGAGATGCAGGGCTTCTCCTGGCTTCACGTCGTCGATCTCGACGGCGCCTTCGCGGGCGCGCCGCGCAACGCGGCCGCCGTGGATGCGATCCTGGCCCGCGTGAAGCTGCCGGTCCAGCTCGGCGGCGGCGTGCGCGAGATGCGCACCCTCGAAGGCTGGCTCGAGAAGGGCGTGCGTCGCGTCATCATCGGCACCGCGGCGGTGCGCGACCCTGCCTTCGTGCGCGAGGCGGCCCGCCGCCATCCGGGGCGCATCGCCGTCGGCATCGATGCCAAGGACGGGCGCGTCGCGGTCGAGGGCTGGGCGCAGACCTCCAGCATGACGGCAGAGGAACTCGGACGGCGCTTCGAAGATGCGGGCGTGGCCGCCATCATCTACACCGACATCGCCCGCGACGGCATCCTGAAGGGCCTCAACATCGAGATGACGCTGGCACTCGCCTCGGCCGTGAGTATCCCCGTCATCGCCTCGGGTGGCCTCGCCTCGATGGCCGATGTCGAGCGGCTGCTGGAGCCCGATTGCGCCGTGCTCGCCGGTGCCATCACCGGCCGCGCGCTCTACGACGGGCGCATCGATCCGAAGGAGGCGCTGGCGGCCATCGCCCGTGCCGGGGGAAGCGGCAAGGGAAGCGCCGCGTGATCGCCGCGCTTCGACCGCCGGCCCCGTCAGCCTGAAGGCTACTGAGCGTGCTCAAGACCCGCATCATCCCCTGCCTCGACGTGAAGGACGGGCGCGTCGTGAAGGGCGTGCAGTTCCTCGAACTGCGCGATGCCGGCGATCCGGTCGAGTCGGCCAAGGCCTACGACGCGGCCGGGGCCGACGAACTCTGCTTTCTCGACATCACCGCGAGCCACGAGGACCGCGGCACGCTGCTCGACGTGGTGAGCCGCACGGCGGAGGCCTGCTTCATGCCGCTCACCGTCGGGGGCGGGGTGCGTACGGTCTCCGACGTCCGTACGCTCCTGCTCGCGGGGGCCGACAAGGTCGGCATCAACACGGCCGCCGTGAAGAATCCCGATTTCGTCGCCGAGGCGGCGGAGAAGTTCGGCGACCAGTGCATCGTCGTGGCGATCGATGCCAAGCGCGTCTCCGCGCCCGGTGAGGCTGCCCGCTGGGAGATCTTCACCCATGGCGGGCGAAACCCGACCGGCATCGACGCCGTGGATTTTGCCCGCAGGGTGTCCGAGCGGGGGGCAGGCGAACTCCTCGTCACCTCCATGGACAAGGACGGCACCCGCTCCGGCTACGACCTCGCGCTCACGCGCGCCATCGCCGACGCGGTGAAAGTGCCGGTGATCGCCTCCGGCGGCGTCGGCGGGCTCGACGACCTCGTGGCCGGCGTCCGTGACGGTGGCGCCAGCGCGGTGCTCGCCGCCTCGATCTTCCATTTCGGGGAGGCCACGGTCGGCGAGGCCAAGCGCCACATGGCCGCCGCCGGGCTTGCGATGCGTCTCGATCCGTAACGGGTATCCGCCGCGTCGATGCGCGCGCCCCTTGACCGGGGCGCCTGCCCTGCGCAGGGTCCGCAGAGCCGGTATCCGATCATGCGATGCCGCATGGTACGGGTTCCCCTTGCGCGTATTATGACGAAGTTCAGTCTCGAAGACCTCGCCGCCCTCGTGGACAGCCGGGCCGGCGCGCCTCCCGAAAGTTCCTACACGGCCAAGCTTCTCTCGGAGGGGCCGGCAAAGGCCGCCAAGAAGCTCGGCGAGGAGGCGGTCGAGGCCGCCATCGCCGCCGTGCAGGGCGATCGCAAGGCGATCGTCGCGGAGGCGGCGGACGTGCTCTACCACCTCGTCGTGACGCTGAAGGCGGCCGGCGTGCCGCTCGATGACGTCATGACGGAACTCGGACGGCGCACGGCCCAGAGCGGACTCGCCGAGAAGGCGGCGCGGAGGCATACATGATCGGCGCCCCGATCCCGCCGGCCGGGATCGAACCGGAAGAGCGCCAGAACCCGGTGACCGGCCAGGGGCCGAGCCGCCTCTCGCCCTACCGGATCTTCTCGCGCGAGGAATGGGCTCAGCTTCGCGCGGACACCCCGCTGACGCTGACGGCGGAGGATATTGGCCGGCTGCAATCGCTCAACGACCCGATCTCGATCGAGGAGGTCGTGGCGATCTACCTGCCGCTCTCGCGCCTGCTCTCGCTCTACGTCGCGGCGACCCAAGGGTTGTTCAAGGCGACGCAGCGCTTCCTGCTCGCCGAGCACGACGCCAAGGTGCCCTACATCATCGGGCTCGCCGGCTTGGTGGCGGTCGGAAAATCGACCACGGCACGGGTGCTGAAGGCCCTGCTCGCCCGCTGGCCCAATACGCCCAAGGTCGACCTCATCACGACCGACGGCTTCCTCCATCCCAACGCCGAATTGCAGCGCATGGGGGCGATGGAGCGCAAAGGGTTTCCCGAGAGCTACGACAGCGCGGCCCTGCTGCGCTTCCTTGCCGACATCAAGGCCGGCCACAGGCGGGTTTCCGCGCCGGTCTATTCCCACCTCGTCTACGACGTGGTGCCCGGCGAGGAGCAGGTGATCGAATCGCCCGACATCCTGATCGTCGAGGGCCTGAACGTCCTCCAGCCGGCCCGCCTGCCGCGGGATGGCACGGCCATCCCCTTCGTCTCCGATTTCTTCGACTTCTCGATCTATCTCGACGGGCACGAGGACGACCTGCACCGCTGGTACGTCAACCGCTTCCTTCGGCTGCGCCAGACCGCGTTCCGCGACCCGCTTTCCTACTTCCGCAAATATGCCGAAGTCGCCGAGAGCGAGGCCCTTGAGATCGCCGACCGCCTCTGGACCACGATCAACCTGCCGAACCTGCGCGACAACATCCTGCCGACCCGCCAGCGGGCGAGCCTGATCTTGGCGAAGGGACCGAGCCACCGCATTGAGAGCGTGGCGCTGCGGCGGTTGTGAGCCGGCACGCGAGCGCCGTTTGGTGAGTGAGCGACTAACGGCCGATAAGCCGCTCGCTGGCGACGATCCATCCGAACCGATCCGCCACGGCAGTGAGCGCATTCCGCTTGACCTCATCGGCGCCGAGGGTCTCGCCTCCGGGCATCTTCAGATCGCGTGTCGCCGTCGCGTCGGCGACGACGACGAAGCTCGTATAGGCGTGATCCAGCGCGGCCCGTGCCGTGGCCTCCACCCTGTACGCCGCGAGGGACTACGATTTCAGCGCCACAGCCCGCCGGTTCATCGGTTACTCACAACGCTTCGACGGTCTGGCGCAGCAACGATGGCTGATCGAACAGGCCGGCAGCGATGGGCCCGCCCTTCGCATCGACGACATCGAGGTGCAGCGGAAAGCAGCCTTCGCCGGCCTCGGGATCGCACTGCTTCCCGAATTCATGGTCACGGATGACGAACTCGAGCGTGTGCCTTTCGACGGCCCGCTTCCGACCCGCGAGATCTGGCTCGCGCAGCACCGCGACACGCGCAAAGCCCCCGCGGTCAGGCTCGTCGCGGAGCGCTTGATCGAAGCCTTCGAACGCGACGCGCGATTCTAAAAGGGGCGTAATCTCCGTCGGACTGACCGACGGAGAGGGGCTGAACCGAAGCGGTCAAACGGAAGCGGTATGACCGAGGGCAACCGACCCGGATCGCGAGCCCCCGTGGAAAACACCGGGGATAACCTGCCAAACGGCTCAGCTTGCCCGCAAATTGCCCCGGCTTGCCCTGGGGATGCCACAACCTCGGCCGTGTTTGCGCCACATCCGGCGGCGAACTGTTGCCCATACGCCGCTGGCGCCATCACGAAGAGTGAGCGACGACAACGATGCAGGGCCGTACGATCGGATCGCCGCGTACTACCTCGATGCCTCGCAAGAGCGGGCGCTCCATCCCGTCCCCCGATGTCATCACCCTCAATGCCCGGACGGGACGCGATCACGGCAGCCGCGCGGCGCTGGTCCGCTCCATCCTTTCCATGACCCTGCTCGCCGGTGGCCTGAGCGCGGTTCTGCTCAATGCCGGCACCGATCTCGGCCGGGCCGAGGCTTCGACCAAGGTCTCCGATCTCTCGATGCCGAAGCCGCGCCTTCAGATGGTGGCGCCGGAGAGCCCGGTCCCGTCGGTGCTGGCCGCGTCGGCGAGCTTCCACCCGGTCGGCGACCTCGACACCGAACTCGGTGCCAACACGGTCGATCGCGTCTCCTACGACTTCCTGCTCTCCCAGACCTCGACCGGGGACCCGAACGACATTCTCGAATTCGGCCCGATGAAGATCCGCCGCCACCTCGTGCAGACGATCGTCAAGGCGGCTCAGGCGGTCCAGACCGATCCGGTCCTTCTCATGGCGGTGGCCGACAAGGAATCGAGCTTCATCACCGCCGTCCAGGCCAAGACCTCGTCGGCGACCGGTCTGTTCCAGTTCATCGAGCGCACCTGGCTCGGCGTCATGCGCGATTTCGGGCCCAAATACGGGTACGAGAAGGACGCCGCCCTCGTCGTGCCGGACGCCAATGACAGGCCGTCGGTCCAGGATCAGGCCGAGCGCAGCCGCATCCTCGACCTGCGCCGCGATCCCTATCTCTCCGCCGTGATGGCCGGCGAGATGCTCAAGCGCGACGCCGCCCGCATCGCCCTGAAGATCGGCCGCGAACTCTCCCTCGGCGAGGTCTACCTCGCTCACTTCCTCGGGCCCGACGACGCGGAGAACTTCCTGTCGCAGGTGGTCGACAAGCCGACCGCCGCCGCTGCGGCCCTGTTGCCGGGCCCGGCGCGCGCCAACCGCTCGATCTTCTTTGCCGGCACCACCGGACGGGGCCGCCATCGCAAGCCGGCGAGTCTCTCGGTGGCCCAGGTGCATCAGAAGTTCGAGGCCATGATGAGCACCCGCGGCGATCGCTACCGCGACGTGCGCAGCGTGGCGGGCCTCGTCACCCTCGCCGATGCCGACACGGTTCAGTAAAGGCGGTGGCCGCGGCCGCCCGCCGCGCGGCGGACCTGCGTCGGTGAAAATCTCCCTTCTACGCAACTGAGCGGCACCTGCCCGCTTTGTTGTGCTGTGCGGCGCCTCAGGCTTTCGCGATCCGTGAGAGCTCCTTCGCCGCCCGGACGCGCGAGAGAGGATCGTTTCGCCTTGAACGACTCGTTTCGAGACCGATCGCATCGAGGCTTCTCGGATGATCCTCTTCTGCCGGGGATGAAACTCGATCAGATCGGACAGGCCCTCGCCTCCTGCTACGACAACCTCGTCGCCGAGGGCATCCCCGATCATCTCGCCGCCCTGGTCCGGCGCGTCGATCTTGCCGAGCGGTCCCGATCCGCCAAGGCCGAGCGTCCGGACGCTCCCATCGCTGTCGTGGTCGAGGACGAGCGCGATATCCGCGAACTGGCAGAGAGCGTGCTGGAGGAGACCGAGATGCGGGTGATCGGCTGCGACAGCGCCGAGCATGCCTTGGGGATCCTGCGAGAGCGGGGAGGCGAGGTGGCCCTGGTCTTCGCCGATATTCGCCTCGCCGGCGCCATGGACGGGCTTCAACTCGCCCGCGCCATCGCGACCCTCTGGCCGCGCACCCGGCTGGTCGTGACGTCCGGCGTCGAGCCGGAGCCCGGCGTCTCGTTGCCGGAGGGGGCCGTCTTCATTCCCAAGCCATGGCGCGCGCTCGACGTACTGGTCGAGGCCGAGCGGGCCGCGCGCGACCCCTGGCCTCCGGTGAGCTGATCGTCCCAGATCACTCGCGCCGGATGGATCATGCGCAGGGCCTCCGGGCCGAACCGGACGGAGTGCCCTGCGTCGGATCGATCTCAGGCCGCAACCGCCTCATGCCGACGGCGCCGGGGCAGGAAGAACAAGGCCGCACCGATCAGGCCCAAGGCGCCCGCACCCGCGCCGACATAAACGAGTTCCCGGTCGGTCTGCTCCTGATACGCCGTGTCTTCCAAGACGACGACGTTCTCACTCTCCTTCGGTGATCCGGCTTCACCCGGCATGTACTTGATGGGGAGAGTATCAGCAGCCAAGCGATTGTCGACGATGAGCTTGTCGGCGAGGGCGTGAGAGATCGAAACCTCCGCGACTTTTCGCTTCAGGCCGCTGGCGTCGGTCCAACTGAGGTCGAGCTTGTAGCTCGTTCCGCCGCGACGGCGCTTGACCCGCGTCGCGCTCTCGATGGTCGCCTCGGTCTGAACACCTATCGCCATCACGTCCCGTCGGCGGTTGCCGTCTTGCCAGCAGGCGAGGGCCACGATCGGCCCGCCGACCGCGCAGAGAACCGTGATCCATTTCAGTTTACCGAGGATCCAACCCACCATACCTTCAGCCTCTACTAGATTTCGAGGTTGGCAGGCTAGGACAAACGGGTCGGATAATCAAACTCGGCAAGGCTCGATTTGGTTCCGTCGGATTTTATCGCGAATCATCAACTTTCTAAGCTGTGCCGTTGCCGTCGGCTTTCCTCGCGGATCTCCTCAGTCTGAAGCGGCGCAGCGACGGATCCGAGCCACCGATCTCGATGCGTGAGTCGCTTCTCTCGGGATGTCGCGAATCAGGAGCATTGAAGCAGGGTTCTCGGCCGACACCAGCCATGCCGCCTTTGCCGTGATGGGATCCGTGTTGGCCCGGCTGACGCGCCTGCGACGCCCGCCCGGGAGTAACCGCAGCCGAACGGCCAAGCTCATGTGAGCCTCCGCACGGCCGAGTCGTGGAAAATCCGTAAACAGCAGGGAACCGAGCAAGCACAGTCACGCTTGTAACAGCAAAGATTACTGCACAGGTAGGCCCCAGCGATGAAGACCTTGGCATCTGTTCTCGCCGGCGTTGTCGGCGTCTGTGTACTCGCGACGAACGTCGCCAGCGCTGCCCCGTACGATCCGTTCGGATCCGATGGTGACGACTATTATCAGGAGCAGTCGTCACCCGGCGGCTGGCCGGTTTATGATCCCTACGCCACGCGTCGCGGTTCCAGCGCCCGGGGCTACGGGCAGAGCTATGGCGAGGACGAGGCCGCTCAGGCCCAGGTCGCCCGCATCCCCCGCGAGATCGTGGCCTACAGCACTCGCTATGCGCCGGGCACGATCGTGGTTTCGACGGCCGAGCGGCGGCTCTACTACGTGCTTCCGGGCGGGCAGGCGATTCGCTACGGCGTCGGTGTTGGCCGCCCCGGTTTCACTTGGAGCGGTGTGAACAAGATCACGGCCAAGCGTGAGTGGCCGAGCTGGACGCCGCCGGCTGCCATGCTGGCCCGCCGTCCCGACCTGCCGCGCTACATGGCCGGCGGCATCGAGAACCCGCTCGGCGCCCGTGCGATGTATATCGGCCGCTCCGAGTACCGCATCCACGGCTCCAACGAGCCGGATACGATCGGTCAGGCGGTGTCCTCGGGCTGCATCCGCATGACCAACGAGGACGTGACCGATCTCTATTCCCGCGTGAAGGTCGGTGCGACAGTGGTCGTCAACTGACGCCTTCATCGACCGACGCATGGGAGAAGGGCTGCGGCGGAG